>JAMFSC010000112.1 GCA_026225095.1 bacterium | reverse complement strand
CTTGGCCCAGCGGCTCAAGCGCGTATGCACCACTCGAAAATCGCCAAAGCGCTCCGGCAAATCCCGCCACGGTATCCCGGCTCGATAGCGATACAAAACCGCTTCCACGAACAGACGGTTATCCTTGACTGGCCGCCCTTCCGTACCCTTCCGACCGGGTAAGAGATCCTTGATCCGTTCCCATTGATCGTCACGTAACCCATAGCGCTTTGTGCTCATTCCTAAACCCTATGGATTCGCTCCGCACACGCATATAGCAAGTTTGATGACACGCCCTAGCAACTGAGCATGACCGTCATGGAGCCAGATCGACAACGGTAGGCGCATTGGTAAGCACCCATTGGCCATTGACCACGGCGCAGTTGATCAGGGTCATGTTCCAGGCCGACTCCCGACCATAGCCGCCGTGGATGTGACCGAAGACGTGCAGCTTCGGTTTCACCCGGCGGAGAGCCCCAAGCAAATTCTGGCACCCCTGGTGCCTGCTCATGATGTCGTTTTTATCCAATGTTCCATACGGGGCTTCGTGTGTAATGAGCACGTCGGTGTCTTCGGGGATAAGATCCCAGTGCCGGCGGATCTGGGCTCCCCGCTCTACCGCGAACGCCCAGCCCATCACCGAGTTCACCGGCGATCCCCAGAAGTTCAATCCTTCCAGGCGAACGCCAGAGTCCTGGAGGTAGATGGTTTCGGTGAGGCGAGCTCGGGCCAGTTCTGGTTTGCGATCGAAGAGCAGATCGTGATTTCCGGAGATGACCAGCTTGTGCCGAAAGGGAAGTGTTCCCAGCCAGGCGTTGAAGTCGTCCACCTGTTCCAGCGTACGACCATCGAAGTCACCTGCGTGAATCAGGACGTCCCCGGGAGGAATAATCAGCCTGCGGTGAAATCCATGGGTGTCGCCGATGCATACCAGGCGGAGAGGATCGTTCTGGGTTTGAGCTTTGCTACCCGGCTCAGTCCTGTTCGTCATCGCTGACCGGTTTCTTGACGATGAGTGTAATACCGTAAAGTGCAGCCTTGAGACGTTCTGGGGAGGTGCTATAAAAATCTTCGAGCAGCGCCTTGAACTTGGAAGCCGACGCTTCTGAGATCTGGCACTGAATGCGTGAAACCTAGTTTGCTATGCAAACTATCGGGAACGACAAAGGCAACAACAACAGCAGCCGCAACGGCAACAACAGCGGCAACCGCAAAGGCAAGAACAACCGCATGGCCATCGTGCACGTCGCCTTCAAGTCGTCGAGCCAAGCGCCGCCCGCAGCGGCGCACGCGCATTACATTGCGCGCGATGGCCAGTACCAGCAGCGCGGCGGCGTGGAGCTGGTCGAATCCGGCAATATGCCGGAGTTCGCCAAGGCCGATCCGCACGCGTTCTGGGTGGCCGCCGATACGCACGAGCGTGCGAATGGCCGCACCTACACGGAGCTGCAGATTGCTTTGCCCCGTGAGCTTGATCCAGCCCAGCGCGAGGAGCTGGCCCGCGACGCTACGCGCGAGCTGTTAGGGGATCGATTCGCGTACACGATGGCCGTCCATGTTCCGCTCGCCAGGGACAACATCGATCAGCCGCACATGCACCTCATGTTCTCCGAGCGTGCCGTCACCGACGCCACGCGGGCGATTCCGGAAGAGCGTTTTTTCAAACGCAATGGGGCGAAGAAAGACCCGGAGTGGAACGACCGGAACAAGCCGGAAGAGGTTCGCGAGAAGTGGGTCGCGATGATGAACGCCGCGATGCAGAAAGCGGGTATTGAGGGGCGCTTGGACGCCCGTTCCTGGTCCGAGCAGGGACGCAATGACCTGGCCTCTCTGCGGGAGGAAAAGACTCTTCAAGGGTCTGGTCCGGAGGCCATGGAGCGGCACGCGGAGATCGACCAGTTGCGTCGGGAGCGGGCCGAGCTGCCGCCGCCTCATCTTGACCGTGCCGCTGCCATCCAGTTCCTGGAGCAACAGGCCGAGCAGCAGATCGCCGAAGTACAGGTACGCGTGGCCGGGGAACTGTCTCGCTTGGACAAGTTGATCCCCGCTGCCCGCGCATTGGCGACTGAGGTGAAGGACCGGACGGTTGCCGCCGTTCAGAAAGTTACCGAGCGGATGGAGCAATTCCGCGGAAGGTTTGAGCTGTGGCGGGAGGACGCGAACGTTCCTATGCCCGCAGCCGAGCGGCCCAGCGTAACCGATCGGGCGATTCGGGCCGTCGTGCCGAAAGTGGAACCGCCAGTGGCTGAGACTCCTGGCCCTGTCCAGGCTCTGGCGTTCCTCCCCGAGGCACCAGCCCCAGAAGGAGCAGTCGTACAGCATTGGACGAAGTGGCGTGAGGCTCCGGCGAACCTGCCAGCATCTCAGGCCGCAGAAGCGACGACGGCTTATGAACTCTGGGCAGGAAAAAACCCCGACGACAGCGCCCGGTACAGCTTCGAGCAGTACAGGGACTTCCGCATCAAGCAGAGCATCAAGAAGGATCTCCAGGCCGGTACTCATACTGGACCGGCAGTTCCGAAGCGTCATCCGGACGAGGCCGAGTTGATCGAGATACTCAAGGCCAAGACACCCCAAGCGGCGGCTCTGTACCTAGCCGAGAAGCGCCTGCCGGCGCCGGACCGGATCGCCTTCAACGGGGATATCCAGAAGGACCCTGCCCGGTTCGCGAATATACGGAATGAGCGCGCTCACGTCGAGGAGCAAACCGCCAAGCGGATGGAGGAGGTCCAGCAGCAGGATCTGGCGGCGGCAGCCGAGCGCACGGCTGCCGTAGCGGCAGCCAAAGTGATCGAAGGGGCGAAGAATAACAACGCCATACTGCTCGACATTGCGCAGCACTTCGAGCAGAGCACCGCCGCGAAAAAACTCTCGCGGACGGAGACGGTCGTCTTCTGCGATGCCCTGTTTGGCCCGAGTCGAGGCCTATTGCATGGCGAGCTCGGGAGGGGTCACGCCTGGCTGGAGAACCTCGAAAAAGCGGTAAAGACGTGGCCGGTTGGAAAAACGCTCAAAGAGAGCCTGGGAGGGCTTGTGAACCTCGAAGTCACCAACAAAGATACGGGGTTGCAGTACGTGATCGTTGCTGTGAAAGAGAAGGTCGTCGAGTTCGTCGCCTACCTGCGCGAGGCAGCGGCGCTTCAGTTGAAACGTGATTCCGGGATACTCCGCGACCGCGAACACAATCGCGTACTAAAGCTCGAAAAGCCAGTGCAGGAGCGTTCGCAGAAGCTTCGAAAAGACAACAGTTTAGACCGCTAAGGCGATACTCTTAGCACAGCCAGCCAGGACGGAGATACCCCATATGAGCACTGTTGCCGTTGCCACAGAAGTGCCCATCGACGATGCCGAAAAGGCCCGTCGCCGCTTCGCTATGGAGAGCGCCAACGGCACCCAGCGTGCCGCAGGTTTCCATGTTGATGCCTTCTTGCACCAACTTCAAGAGCGATACATTGACGGCGAGCTTTCTATCGAGGAATGCATCGCCAAGCTGGATGAATGCCATCCCGTGAAGGGTTAGTGGCCAGTCAGGGGAGATGATTGAAGGGAACTGAGATCGAGAAGCTCATACTGATCCGAGAGCAGAACGAGAGCGGCGTGGTGCCCGACATGGGCAAGATGATCCCGCACTTCCAGCGTTGCGGCTTCCCGCTGCAACGGCCGGCCGCTGACTACCTGAAGCACCAGCGCCGCGATGGCGACACGAAAATCACCATCGAGGCTGACAGCAAGTTTGGGATGCCATTCGGCTCAGACGTGCTCACGCTGCTGTGGCGCTTCACCACGGCGCTCGATCAGGGAAGCAAGACCATCAAGTTCTCCGCCGCCAGCCGGCCAGCCAGATCCTGCGGGACATGGACTTGCCCCTGCAGACCGGTAACTACCGCGCAATCGTAGCCAGCATCCAGCGAATCTTCGGCTGCAAATTCACGTTCGAATGGTCCGAGGTTGTGCCCGGTAAGAAGGGCAAGCGGAAACACATCAAGCAGGCGCTTCTGTTCGACGATCTCTCCCTCTGGTTCCATGAAAAGAACGACCAGATTCTCTTGGAGGGGGGCGGTTAGAGAACGAAATTAAACTCTCGGAGTTCGCCTGGGACTGGATACACCGCACCAAGTGGTTGGCGACCGCACCGGACTATGCGCTACGGCAGGCCCCCGGAGCCAGCCAGTTGTACCAAGTTGGGTTTACCCCTTGTATTGAGGGGTATGAAGGGGCCGCCGCGCGGCACGCCCAGGCCTCTCTGGCTGTTGGAAAAGCGACAAAGTGCCGATAGTGTAGACAATTCTATCCGACAAGCGAAGTTGGTTGTGTTGATGCGTTGCCTCTCCAAAGCACCCTTTACTCTGGCAGTGTCGATTACCTGTGCGCTCGCTTTATTCATCCCACACTCCCGAGCCCAGCAATATGTCTTCAACTCTTGGAACCAGGACCAGGGCCTGGGTAACATCTCCATCGCCGCAATGACCTTTGACCATAAGGGCGTCCTCTGGATCGCTACTGGGAACGGGGTTTATCGCTTTCTGGGCGTAGGCCCCAGCAGTTTCGTGCCTACAGCCGGCATCACTGAAAGGCTCATCACCGATATCTACACAGACGTTTCGGGCAACGTGTGGGCTGGTACCTACAGCAACCTGTACCGCTGGAACGGCAACTCTTTCGTGCCCGTCACACGTGATCCCGTATCCATTTGGAACGCCCATCACATAGCTGCCCTGGATGCTACTCACCTCTTGGTCGTCGACCGAAACAAGCTTTACCTGCTCACCCACGACGGCGGCGGAAACGTAGTCTCGTATCAGCCGTTTTTCCCTACATCCCTACTTCGCTCCAACAGTATCCTCACGCATCTCTCAGCGATTGCCGTAGCTCCGGACGGCTCAATCTGGATGGGATGCGCTCACCAGATATGTACCTGGGGCAACGGCAATCTCAAGGTCTGGAGTCCCGACTTCGCCCGGCTCAATAAGAACATCCAGGAGTTCTGGGTTTCCTTTCACTTCGCGAAAAACGGTTCGGTCTGGGCCACGACCATACGCGATCGCGCAGAGCTTACTCCCGGTTCCGGCCAGTTTGTTGTCCACTCGGTTTCCTCGCTCGCCCCCGGCGAGATCCTACGTCAGACTCCCATCGCCGAAGATGCCCTGGGTCGAATCCTCACCTCCACCACCGAAGGCCTGGCTCGCTGGAATGGTTCGCAGTGGACCATTGTGAGCGCGCGCAACGGCCTGAACATTGATGCCGCCAGTTGCTTTGCATTCGACGCCAACGGCAACCTCTGGATTGGTACAGGGGGGCGGGGCCTCGTGCTCTGGGCGGGGTATGGCAATCTCGAAGCCTGGACGCGCGACGACGGCCTTCCCGCCTCCGGTATCTGGTCGATCCTCCCTGTAGGAAATCGCCTTTTTGTAGGCACAGATCGCGGCATTGCGTCCCTCACGGCGTCCCCGTGGGCGGTTAAGAACATCGCCGCGCGCGGTAAATGGAAGTTCGGCCAGGTGAGCGGTCTGTTCGTCGATGCCCAAGGGATGCTCTGGGCCGGGACCTTCTCCGGAGACATTCTACGCATCGATCCCGCTACCGGCCACACTACCCTAGTGCACTCGATCCCGGCGCTCATCTTCAAATTCATACCGGACGGTTCGGGCCGCGTCTGGATTCCTACCGGAGAAGGTATATACAGTTTCGACCTGTCTCATCCGCAAACTCCTCCCCGCCGTGCTCTTGAGCCGGAGCATTGGATCGGCGCGCATTCATCCGTCAGTAGCGCCTGCCGCTCCGCTGATGGCTCCCTCTGGTTTCTCACCAGCCGCAATCTTGTTCGATATCACGACGGCTCCTGGTCGCATCCCGACCTAGACAGGACCATATTTAGCTCCCGGACGGATAACGGAGGGCTATCCAGCTTGTCCTGCGCTCCCGATGGTTCCCTTTGGACCAGCGGAGATCACGCCGGCGTCTGGCACCTCGCTGTGCGCGACGGCATCCTCAATTCCAGACAGCTCCAGCTACCGGAGGAGTTCAGCGGATTCAGTCCCGTCACGCTTGCTGCTGACAGTGGCGGCCGGCTCTGGATCGGTACCGATCGGGGCGTTCTGGTCTGGAATGGCTCTGGGTGGCGCCACCTCACCCACAAATCTGGCCTTATTTCCAACGATATAGACCAGGGTGCGATTGCCGAGGCTCCTGACGGTTCCTTGTGGATCGGCTCGAGTGGCGGCCTCATTCGCATAGCCCATCCTTCCGATCTCTTCTCGCCCGTTTCCCTTGATGTCAACATCTACTCCATTCAGCGAGGCGCAAGCACTCTATCTCTTCAGCAAGACTTAGTCTTGCCCTGGTCCGGTGAGCCTCTGCGGCTGCAGCTTGCCGCGGCCGCCGTCGTTGACGCCGGCAACATCAGCTTCTTCTCCCGCCTTGTCGGCCTCAACTCCTCCTGGATATCCACGGGAGGCGAAGTCGTCTATCCTTCGCTAGGGCCGGGTGCTTACCACTTCGAATTCTTCGCCCGCAACTCCGATAACGGTTCCACGTCCACCGTTCAATCTGTCTCTTTCCGAATCCTGCCTCCCTGGTGGAGGAGCTGGTGGTTCTTCAGCCTCGCGACGGTGATCGCCCTAGCCGTGCTTTGGTGGCTCTACCGTCTGCGCGTCGGCGTCCTCGAGAGTCAGCGCCGTACCCTCGAGGAGACTGTGCGCGAGCGTACTCGCGATCTGGAGCTCAGCCAAGAGTCTCTTCGCATCCAAGCTTCCCGCGACGCTCTCACAGGCCTGTACAACCGCAGAGCTATCTTCGAAGTCCTCGAGCGCGAGACCCTACGCGTCCAGCGTGAACATACCTCCCTCACCGTCGCTCTGGCAGACATCGATTACTTCAAGCAGGTCAACGACACGTACGGGCACCTAACGGGCGATGCCGCCCTCCGCGCCTTCGCTGCCGCAATCACTGCCAATATCCGTCCTTATGACTACGCAGGACGATACGGTGGCGAAGAGTTCCTGCTCATCCTGCCAAATCTGGATACCCATGATGCCGAGGGCCGCCTTGCCCAACTGCACGCGGCGATCTCCCATCTTCCCGTTGCCGCCGAAGCTGCCGAGTTGGTGATCAACTGGAGCATGGGGGCCGTCATCTTTGACGCAAGCTCCAGCCATTGTGAAGTCTCCGAACTCGTCTCAATCGCCGACGAGGCCCTCTACGAGGCTAAAAGATCTGGACGCGACCGCCTCGTAGTTCTTCCCTTTCATCCTTCCAAAGTCCTCGTAATGAACGTCGATAGCACTCTCCGGTGAATGTGTTACATACGATAAGGACGTTATCGGAGAGGGCTCTGTTGCAAGTTTTCGGGGGTCGCGGGAAAATGGGCTGAACACGAGCGGAGTTGGTCATGTCAGAGTTCAAATGGCGTCAATTTGAAGGCGAGATCATCCTTTGGGCGGTGCGTTGGT
>JAMFSC010000111.1 GCA_026225095.1 bacterium | reverse complement strand
GAGAGCAAGCACCCCCACCACCGTGAACGTGAACCCAGGCGAGCGCCGCAACTGACGCAACCCATACCGAATATCCTGGCCGATCGATCCCAGACCCATGTCGTCTCCTACTCCGTCCGTAGAGCCTGCGTCGGTTCCACCGAAGCCGCTCTGCGCGCCGGTACCGCCGCCGCCATCAACACCATCGCCGCCGTCACCACCACGCATCCCGACAAGGTCCAGGGATCGAACGGTGAGACCTCAAACAACTGGGTCCGCAGCAGCCGCGTGAGTGCCCCCGAAACAGGAAGCGCAATCACGATCGCGACCCCGGCCACCTTCGCCATGTCCCCCAGAATAAGCCTGACCACAGACCATCGCTGCGCCCCAAGCGCCATGCGGATACCAATCTCGCGCGTCCTCTGCGCCGTCGCATAAGCCAGCACGCCGTACAGCCCAACAGCTGTTGTTGACAGGGCAATCAGCGAGAAACAGGTTGCCAGCAAAGCGATCATCCGCTCGTTGGAGACATTCTGATCGATCTGTTCGTCCATGGTCTTCATCCCGTCAGCGATCAGCTTCGAATCCACACCGTGGATGGCGGCGCGGATCATGTTCTCCGCCGCCTCCGGCGCCTGCGTCGTCCGCACGTAGAACTCCAGACCCGGCATCACTTCAGTCTGAGTCGTCGGCCTGGCAAACGTCAGCGGGCTCTCGTCTCGGGCCCGGCTGTGCTTGCTGTCTCCAGCGACGCCGACAACCTGGACCGCGTTTTTCTCCTCGCCCCCCGGGTACACCATGTGCCCCATCGCCCTATCCACGGAGCCGAAGTACTTCACCGCGAAGTTCCTGCTCACAACTCCAACCCGCGTGGTGCCTTTACGATCGGCCTCCGTAAACTCACGTCCCGCAATCATCGGGATCCCCAGCGCGGCAAAGTATCCGGGGGTAACCGATGGAGTCTCCACATCCATCTCCTCATCCGGGGCCGCCGCATAGCCCTCCACCTTCACATTTTGAGATTGATTGTCGTTCGAAAGCACCGGATCGCTCGTTCCCCCGACGGCCTTCACCCCCGGAAGCCCCGCCAGAACGGTTCGCACCTTCTCCTGCACCGCGATCACGTCCGTCATTGGCAGACCAGCCATCGTGGGGTCGACGGACACCTCGACAAGGTGATCCGTGACGATGCCCATCTTCTGTCCCTTCAGCTGATCCAGCGTCCGCACAAACAGGCCCGCTCCACTGAGCAGCAGAACACTCAACCCAATCTGCAACCCGATCGCCACCGTCCGGAACCGTTGCGCCCCGCCCAGCATCGCGCCGGTCTGTTGCCTCAGCGTCTCCACCAGCTCCGGCTTCATCATCTGCCATGCCGGCGCCAGGCTGAACAGCACGCTGATCCCAAGCGACAGTATCAGATTGAACCCGAGCACCCAGAGATCCGGCCGCGTGGCAAACGCCGTCTCCCCCGTCGCGTCCGTAACCCGCCGCACCAGGAACTCCGCGGCCGACGGCGCAACCGCCAACCCGAGCAGTCCGCCAATGCTCCCCAGCAACAGGCCCTCCACCAGCATCTGCCGCAGCAATCGGCCACGTCCCGCGCCCAGCGCGAACCGTACCGCAAACTCCTTGCCTCGAGAAGCCCCGCGAACCAGCAGAAGATTCGCAAGGTTCATGCACGTCATCGCCGCGAGCAAAAGCACCATTCCCATCAAGATCAGCAGCGGCGTCTTCAAACGATCGCGCAGGGGCGAGAACCCCTTCGCATCGGCCACCAGCACCACGGTCGAATCCGCAACGAACCGCTGCTGGAACTTCGCTGACTTATGCGAAATCGCCTTCAGCTCCTCCGTCCGAAGCTGCTTCCAAAGCACCGTCAGCGCAGACTGCGCGGACGCCGCGCTCACCCCCGGTTTGAGCCTCCCCACGACATTCAGCCATGCCGACCTGTCGCTGTCCAGGTCGTCCTGCCCCGGCATCGCCACCGGCTGCATGGTGATCGGCAGAAACACCTTCGGCTTATATCCCGTAATCTCGCTCGAGAAGCCGGCCGCCGCCACCCCTACGATCG
Source organism: bacterium (assembly GCA_026225095.1). GTDB lineage: Bacteria > Acidobacteriota > Terriglobia > Terriglobales > Acidobacteriaceae > Edaphobacter. The sequence continues at coordinate 3,104 of JAMFSC010000111.1, read as the reverse complement.
TGAAGGGCCTACCATTGACCAGGAGCACCTGGTTCACCACGTCCCTGGCGCCACCAAGCTTCGATCGCCAAAAAGAGTCGCTCACGACTGCCACAGGGCTTCCATTCCTCACCACATCGTCACTCGGCAGGAGAGTCCGCCCAAGACTGGCCGGAACTCCAAGCACCTGAAAGTAGTTGCCACTTACCAACTCGGCATCCACTGCCTCCGGCTGATCCTTCCAGGAGATTCCGACTCCAACCTCCATGTTCGCCAGGATCCCGCTCAACACCGCATTCTGATCACGCAACCGCTTATACATCGGATAAGAGAAGTAGAACGACGAGCCCCCGCCAAACCCCCGCACCATCCCCGTATTGCTCCCGACAAAACTAAGCTGCTGCAACTCCTCCGGCCTCTCCACCGGAAGCATTCGCAACATCACCTGGTTGAACACGGTGAAGATCGCCGTATTGGCCCCGATGCCCAGCGCCAGCGTCAGCACCGCGGTCACCGTGAACCCAGGCGCCTTCAACATCTGCCGCAACGCATACCGGACATCCTGCACGATCTCGTTCATCCCATCTCCTCGCCTATTCATTGGTCCCGCGTTACTCCGCCCGCAGAGCCTTCACCGGATCCGTCCCCGCCGCCCTTCGCGCCGGAATCAGCCCCGCCACGCAGGCCGCCAGCGCCAGCGCCAGGGTCGCCAACGCCATCACGCCAACGTCGTACCCACTCGTCCCATAGAGCTGCGTCTTCACAAAGCGCACGCAGATCAGCGCTACCGGAATCCCGATCGCCAACCCCACCGACGTCTGCAACATCGCATCCCGCAACACCATCCGCACCACACTCCCCCGCGCTGCCCCGAGCGCCATCCGGATCCCAATCTCCGGAGTTCGCCGCGCAACAGTATAAGCAGTAACCCCATACAGCCCCACCGCCGCCAGCACCAGCGCAAGACCACCAAACAAAAGCGTCAGCCGGGCAATCATCCTCTCCTGCCCGAACTGCCCGCCAATCTGCTCATCGAACGTCTCGTACTTCACCAGCGTCAGGTTCGGATTGATGCTCGAAAGTGTCCGCCGAATCAGCGACTCGAACCCCTCGCCCGACCCCTTCAACTGCACCACCATCGCCCCGATATACAGCGACCGCAGCTCCCCCTGGTGGCTCTGATCGCTGGCCGCCATCTGGAGCAGAGGCCGCATATACATCGCTCGGATCGGCTCCTTCACGTTGTTGTATCGCACATCCGAAACCACCCCGACGATCTCGTAATCCCCTGTGCTCTTCGGTCCATCCGAACCAAAGTGCGCACCGATCGGTTCTTCGCCCTGCTTGAAGAACTTCTTCACGAACGCCTCGTTCACCACCGCCACCCCGCGCGATGTCGCCGTATCCTGCTCCGTGATCCCCCTGCCCCGCACCACCTTCTGCCCAATCGCGTCGAAGTAATCAGGGCTGACCCGGTCCCAGGACGACCCCATATTCTGTCGCGGCCCCGGCTCCGGCCGACCCGCAAATTGCACGCCTTCGCCCCAGTTATCGCCTTCGAGCGGCGTATACAGCGTAAGCCCGACACGCTCCACCCCAGGCAGCGCCTTGAACCGCTGCTCCATCTCCGCATAGAGGCCCGCCAGCTCCTCCGCCCTATATCCGGCGTTCTCCGGAGACAGATGTGCGATCACCCGGCGTTCCGTCTGCAGACCAAAATCCTGGTGCTCCAGCTTGTTCAAACTCCGCGTCAACAGACCCGCTCCAACCAGCAGCACAAGCGACAACGCAGCCTGCAGCACGACCAGCGTCCTCTGCAGCAGCGAAGCCCCATCGCCCGTTGACCGTCCTGACCCCCGAAGCGCCTCTGCCGGCTCCGCATGGCTTGTAATCCACGCGGGCGCCAGCCCAAACACGACCCCCGTCACCAGCGATACTGCAAACGCAAATCCCAGCACCGCCGGCGATGGAGTCGCATGCACCGGTATTCCCGGCTGATCGCTAAACGCCAACGCCAGCAGCCCACGCATCCCGGCATAAGCCACCCCCAGCCCGGCAATTCCGCCCAGCACCGCCAGCGCGATACTCTCGGTCAGCATCTGCCGGATCAGCCTGGACCGTGACGCCCCCAGGGCCATGCGGATCGAGGTCTCCCCACGACGCGCCAGCCCACGCACCAACACCAGATTTGCCATGTTCGCGCAGGCAATCAATAACACCAGCGCCGCAATCCACATCAATAGCTTCAACCCGGAAGCCGCGTTCGCCTGCATATTCGCGATCCCCAGGGCACCCGGAGTCAGCACCACATGCACCTTCGGCAACTCGCCCTTGCCATACACCGTCTTGTAGAGTGGCAGATGCTCCCCAAGCCACTGCGCCACTGAGCCGCTCAGCTTCGCCTGCAATGGGCCCTCCGCAGTCCCAGGCCTCAGCCGGCCCAGCAGGTAAACCCAGTTCAGGTTCTCCCGGTGCAGCAGCTTCGAGGTCTCCAGCAGAGGCTCCGCCGACATCGGCATGTAGAACCCCGAGGGCGATTGCAGCCGGTCCCCATAAAATCCCTGCGGGGTAATCCCGATGATCGTGAACGGATGAGCATTCAGCACGAACGTGCTCCCCACCACGCTCGGGTCCATTGCAAAATCCCGTTGCCATGTCTGGTATCCCATCACCGCCACCAGCGGTGCGTTCGGAGCATCGTCGGCCGGAAGCATCAGTCTCCCCGCCGCCGGCTGCACCCCAAACATCAGAAAGTAATTCCCCGAAACATACTCCCCGCGCTCCGGCAGCGCAGGCGCGTTCTTGCCCTCACGCCTGGCCGTCACCGATCCATCCCCGATCCCCGCCTGCATCGCCGCAAGTTGTTCGAACTCCGGCGTTGTATCCCGGAGATGCGTGTACAGGTCATAGGAGAAGATCGAGTAATCCTGCTTATCCGGATACCCGCCATTCACGCAGCAATCGTCGTTTTCGCCGATCCGGATCAACTGCTCCGGATGCGAAACAGGCAACTGTCGCAGCAGCACGGCATGCACCAGCGTAAAGATCGCCGCGTTGGCCCCGATACCCAGCGCGAGCGTCAGCACAGCAGTAACCGTGAAGCCCGGAGCCTTCACCATCTGCCG
>JAMFSC010000110.1 GCA_026225095.1 bacterium | reverse complement strand
CCAAACCACTTCGACAACCGAGCCAAAGGCAAACACGTCCTGCGACTCGTCAACCGCCTCCAAAACCTCGGATTCGACGTTCAAATCACCCCAATCGCAGCTTGAGCGAGCGCCTGTTTCTTATCAGTAGAGCAAAGCCAGTCCCGAAGAGTGGCCTCTTCCTTTCTGTCCGCTGCCCTTTTGTCTGTTGCCCTTCTCTCTGTCATTCCCGTAGGGAATCTGCGTTTGTTCTCCTCCACACCACTACCAATCCCACTTTCAGCTCAAAAAGCCTCCGCAACCTCAATAGCGCTTGAGCTTTTCCTCCGGCGCTACCCCCGGACGCCCGTTCAGCAGCCAATCGAGCCGGGTCTGAACGTCCGCATCCTTCGCCTCGCCCATGATGCGGACGATGATATTTCCCTCCGGATCGAGGATGACGGTCCCAGGAACGATCTCCCCCAGGCCAAACTTGCCGAGGATATCCACATCCACGCCAAACCACGCATCGAGATGGATCTCTCTCGTCTTCAGGAACGGCTCAATCTTCTTGTAGTCCTTCGGCTCATCGACCGAGACCGCGATGAAGCGGACGTTCTTCCCAGCATAAGACTCGCTCAGGTGAGAGAGACGCGGCAGCTCCTCACGGCACGGCGCGCACCATGTCGCCCAGAAGCTGAGCACCACAATCTGTCCGCGCAGGGCAGATAGCTTCTGCTTCTGACCGGCGAGATCTTTCGCGTCCAGGTTGGGCGCGGTCTTCGCGGCAGCGGTGCTCCGGAGCGGCGCAAGCAATGTAAAGCCGAGCAGCAAAAGAGAAATAATCGTCTTCTTCATGAACTCCTGGCGATGGTGGGGGTTGGGTCGCCATGGCCTCTTATCGTTGAGCACGAGTCTAGCGGATTCCGCAGGGTCGCGACTCCACCAAAAGGTGGAGAGAAAACCATCCTTCGGATGCACGACGATGCCCTTTCCGGGCTGCTACTGTTCTGGCTCCCAAGTTACACGGAACTGAGTTGGCTTCTATCTGAGGCGCCATCCGGTTCACGTCAAAACCTTTTCCCTTGAGGCCGAGCATCATGCGCGAAATCTTCCAGAGCAGCACATTCAAAATCATCGCGGTAGCACTCTCTCTTTCCACCATCAGCACGGTTGGACTCGCGCAGGGATGCGTCGCAGCCCACTCTGCACAACCGGTGATCGCCGGCCTGGTCGGATCGGAGCAGCCTAGCTCAACCTGCTTTTTACATGGGTTGACCATGACGTCCACCTTCAGGACGTACAGTTCGTTTCACCACTACGTCGGGACGGTCTATCAGGCACAGCGTGCCACCCTGGGCAACCAGGTGGAGAACCACGTCGACCTGTACGACGTGTCGTTGAACTATCAGGTCAGTCACCGCTGGAGCATCATCGCGGACGTCCCCGGAATGACAGCCACGCGGCATCAGGAGGGATCGAATCCTCTGAACACCTATCGCTCCGGCGGGATTGGCGATGTGACGATCGGAACCCAGGCCTGGATCTTCCGTCCCCCCACCGAAAACCACGGGAATGTCGCGTTGTCCGCGTCGCTCAAGCTCCCCACTGGAATCAGCAACGCCAAGGGCACCACGTATGCCTCGAACGGAACGACGACCGTCAAGGGTTTCGACGAATCGATCCAGCCTGGAGACGGAACCTGGGGATTCTCTCTCGCGACCACCGCATACAAGGAGCTTTACTTTCACGCCTACGGCTACTTCACCGGATCGTGGCTCTTCAGCCCGACCGACACCACCGGCATCGCCGGGGCAAACTCGGCGACCGACCAGTATCTTTGGCGTGGTGGATTTTCGCGCAACGTCCCCAAGGTCAAAGGCCTGGGCCTAAGCTTTGGCGGACGCATGGAAGGTGTGCCGGTGCGTGATGCGTTCGGCAAGAGCGATGGATTCCGCCGTCCTGGCTACGTCATCTCCGTCGAGCCCGGATTGATGTACTCCTGGCGACGTTACGGCCTGGACGTCAGCGGTCCCTGGGCAATTCAGCGCAACCGCAAACGCAGCGTGCAGGACATAGCCAAGAGTCCAACCGCTCATGGCGATGCGGCGTTCTCGGACTACACGATCATCGCTTCCCTGACTCGATCCTTCTAGGAGCTGTTCTCCAATTGCTGTGGTCTTCAGGGCCGAGGGCCCGGCACATAAAAGCCTATGCAGCCGGTCCCTCAACCTCCAGGAAAGCCCTCTCCGCCTTCTCCACCGCCGGACCCAGCCCGCCCAACCTCGCCACCGCCAGCCTGGCTTCCAACGCAGCGGTCTTCCGATGCAATCCATCCGCCGAAAACTGAATCGGACCATCCCCAAACCGCAGCTCCACCCGGAGCCCGCGCAGCCCCAGCAGCTTGAAGATATGCGCCAGCAGGTTCCGGTCCCCCCAGCACACGTCCTCGTTCAGCGTCACATCGGGGCCATTGTCTTCGTCGAGCGCATACCGCAGAAACGCCGCCGTGATCGGCTCCCCACTCAGCAGCGCCATCGCCAGTAGCCCCGAGTGAAACTTCAGCAGCCCGCTTCCGTTCATCGTGGACGTCGTTCCCTCGGGAAAAAATACCACCGGCAGCCCCTCCGCACTGGCCGCCTGCATCCCACCCGCGGCCCGCATCGCCGATCCACCCCGCCCTCGATCCACGTACACCGTACCCGACGACGTCGTCATCCATCCCAGCACCGGTGTCTTCTTCAACTCCGCCTTCGAAACGAACACGCACCGCAGCACCGTGGCCAGCGTCACAATGTCGACATAGCTCAGGTGGTTGGAGATGACCACCCCAGTCTTCGGAACCGGTCCGATGACATCAATCCGTACCTTCATCCTCTTCATGGACCGTGCGCAGAACTGATGCAGCCACTCCGCCCGCGCCACCCGCGTCTTGGGCCGGCCTGCCAGCAGCCGCGCTCCCGCATCGACGAAGAGTCCCACCAGCACGACCGACCGCGTGACCGAACGAAGAACTCTCACCTATTTAAACCCCCTCCATCGATTCGGTCGCGATATCCCCACCCTGCGCAGTCTATCCTGTCAGCAGTGCCGATCCCTTCCCAACCTGCCTCCGGTCCCGCCCCCGTGCCGCTCCCTCGCCCCACCCCCGATCCCCGCCTCTTCCATCGCTACATCCTCCATCCCCTGCTCGATCTACTCCGCTACGGTGCCACCCCGGATCGACTCGCCTGGAGCATCGCCGTGGGAGTCGTCCTCGGCATCAATCCCCTGCTCGGTTCCACCACCATCCTCACCCTCGCCGCCGCCGCCCTCTTCCGCCTCAATCTGGTCGCGTCGCAGATCGCCACGCACCTGTGCTATCCGCTCCAGATCGCCCTCTTCTTCGTCTTCATCCGCACTGGCAACAAGATCTTCCACACTGGCCATCTCCCGATGCATGGAAGGGCCCTCTTCGCCGCCGCCCGCCACCACCCATGGGATACGACGCGCCTCCTCTGGACCTGGGAGTGGCATGCCCTCATCGTCTGGGTCCTGGTCGCCGCCGTCCTCATACCCGCCCTTGTCGCCATCCTCACGCCGCTGCTCGCCAGCCTCGAGGAGCGCTTCCATTACCACCCCGAGCACCCGTCCGCCCCTCCAGAGCTCCGCTAAGCACCACTCGACCCGAAGAGCCCCAGCCTTACTGCGGTCCCCTGTACTCCTCCACCGGATCCCCGCTCCGTACCCAGGCCGTGTAGATCATGTCCCGCAGCTCGATCGCCCCCGCCGCCAGACGCTCCTCCGTGAAAGCCTTCCCCTGCGCGGTCCCCGAGCCCGTAAACCCACCCGCCTTCTCCAGCACATACGTCCTCTCCACCTCCGAGCCCGAGTGCCGCAGATAGGCCAGATAGTCCCCCCACTCATCCCCCAGCACCTTCGGAGCAGCCGCCGCCACAAGCGGAGCTACATCCCCCGTCTTCACATTCGCCGACACATTGATCGACTCGAACAGCGCATGAATCTTGTGTTCCGTCGTGTACCCGTGAGGATTCTCCCCCGTCCACCCGTTGTACTGGATCGTCACATGCAACGGCTGGGAACCATCCGCCACATAGTGCCCCAGCCATCCCGCATAGAACCGGATCGCCCCCTCCACCGGCTCCGTGTTCTGATTCGCCGCCACCAGCTTCCGGTAGTCGCGCAGCGAAGACTTCAGCCGCTCATAGATCTCCTCCACCTGCCACGGCTGCATCCCCACCTTCTCCGGAGTCAGCGGAATCTTCGGATTCTTCGCCTGCGCTGCCTCCAGCGCACGGATGAAGTCGTACCGTCGCTTCGGGAGTGGTCCAACCAGATCCGCCCACTCCAGGTCGATGAAATGATCCGGAGTCTGCGCCGCCGAAAGCTCATCCTCCGCCCGGTTCTTCCAACGATCCGGCTCCGGCCCCAGGTACTCGATCGCATCCAGCGCCGCCCCATTGCGCAGAAACGCCGGAACATCCCCCGGAAGGTTCAACACCGCCAGCCGGTTGATCATCATGTGACCGTCCCGGCCCCACCCATAAGCGCCCTGCACCCCAACCAGCGAAATCAGCGCAACCGTGCCAACCCGCACCGCACCAGCCCAAACCCGTGAACGCACCATGCCCAAAGTATATGGCCGGCGGCCACAGATATGTCCTGCAACCAATGGGAGCACCCGAGTGAAGCCCAACACAAGTCACGAAGGTCTTGCCGAAGGCCCCGTGACCGCGCCACGCGCAGTGGGCCCGTCCGGCAGGTCCCCTAAACCACCACCGCCGCCCCATCCTCCGCCGCACTCCCGAAGACCCGCCGATACCGCGCCACCAGCTCCTTCGGACCCGTCGCCTTCTTTGCATTGTCCGAAAGCTTGACTGCCGCAATCCCGTTTACCGTCACCAGCTTGCACACCAGGCTGATCGGCTCCAGATCCTCCTCCCCGCGCGGATGGCAGCCACGAAAGTCGTTCGTCAGCAGCGTCCCCCACCCGGCCGAGAAGCGTATCCTCCCCTTGAAGTACCGATGCAGCGCCAGAATCTCGTCCACATCCAGCCCATCGCTCGCGATAAACCGCTTCCTGGTCGCATCCCGTCCCCGCGACGCCAGCCACGCGCAATACTCATCCCCGGCGACGAACGGGTTCTTGCTATCCGCCCTCTGCCCTGTCCAGTCCGCCACCCACTCCGGAGCCCCCTGCAGAAACTGAGTCGTCCCAAACGTATCCGGGAGCATGATCAGAAGCTCTCCCCCATAACTCTTCTGCCAAAGCTCCAGCACCTTATACTGCGAGGCCCGCAGCTCCTCATCCGTGCCTTTGCTCGCGATCGCCGCCAACGCCATGGGCAACTCGTGAGCGTTGGTTCCCATCGCCTCCAGGTCATGCTTGTAAGCCAGGAACGTATTCGAAGACCCTGTCAGCGTGGCTCCCAGCGTCTTCCGCATCGCCTCGATCACATACTCCTGCCACAGAAAGCTATGCCGCCGCCGCGTGCCAAACTCCGAGATCCTCACCTCCGGCACCACCCGCAGCTTCTCGATCTTGTCCCACAGCTTCGTCTTCGCCCGCGCATACAACACGTCGAGCTCCATCTCGCTCAGCCTCCCCAGCGCAGAACGTGTCCGCATCTCGCTCACCAGAGCCAGCGCATACACCTCCCACATCGTCACCTCGGTCCAAGGCCCGCGGAAGCAGATCTTCAACTGCCCATCCGCCTCCGACACCTCATACTCCGACAGCCGAAAGTCATTTTCGAGCCAGGTCAGGAACGCCGGTTCGAAGATCATCTTCGTCCCATAAAACGTATTCCCCGCCAGCCACACCAGCTCCGACCGCCGAAACCGCAGCCCCCGCACATGCTCCATCTGCGCCACCAGCGCATCCACCGAGACATGCTCCGCCAGCCGCACCCGCTGCGTCCGGTTCACCACCTCGCTCGTCACCGTCACGTCGGGGAAGTTCTTCCAGATGAATTGCAGCATCAGAAGCTTGTAGAAGTCGGTATCCAGCAGCGACCGCACAATCGGATCCAGACGCCAGTTGTGGTTATGCGCCCGTTCGGCGAAGTTCACATTCATACCAATGATTCTCCCCCGCCGAGACCTATCCAACAAATCACCGAGCAGGCTTACCGGTAAACCAGGCACCCCCGCGCCTCAAGATCCACGATCCATCCCGGCAAATCCAGCCCCCGCACCCATCGCAGATCCACCTTCTCCAGTCGCGGCAGGTCGCATAAAGCCTCCGGCAACGAAGTCAAAGGATTTCCCCGCAGATCGATCTGCCGAAGCTCCCGCATCCCCGCAATCGCCTCCGGCAACGAGGCCAACCGGTTGTTCCGCAGATGCAACTCCCGCAGCCCATGAAGCTCTGCGATCGAGTCAGGCAGCCGCTCCAACCGGTTGTCGCTCGCCCGAAGCTCCATCAACCCCGCCATTCCGCACACGCACTCCGGAAGAGCCTCCAACTCGTTCTCCCCGACGTTCAGGTAACGCAGCCGCTTCAGGCTCGCCAGCGATCCCGGCAGCCCTCTCAGCCGGTTGTCATGCAGATAGAGAAAATCCGTCAGGTCCTCCAACTCACCCAACTCTTCCGGGACCTCGCCGAGCGCGTTATGGCCCAGGTCGAGCATCCGCAGGCGCTTCATTCCGCCAAGGCGCCCCGAGACCACCGTCAGCCCGTTATCCGCCAACACCAGCGTCTCGGCCTCGGTCCGCTCCCACACCCACTCCGGCACCGTTCCCAGGTCATGCTTCCAAAGATTCAGATCGACCGGCTCCCGCATATACTCATCTTAGAGCCGTTCCTGAAGGTGTGGTCCGCCTCCTTACCAGCCAACCATTGGTCTGACCACATGGGGTTCAATTTCTAATAAAGTGGTATGAAATCGTCGTTTTTTGCGAGTTTCCTGCATCCATGGTGTTCTAAAAGGGTTAGCGGGCAACGATCGAAATTTCCCAATGTTTCACCAGAAGCTTTTTGTGCGCAGAATGTGGGCCGTTGCATGGAAAAACTGGACAGCGGGCGCTG
>JAMFSC010000109.1 GCA_026225095.1 bacterium | reverse complement strand
GGCTGGTCCAACAGGCTGTTCTGGTTGAACCGGCACCTTACAAGTCCATGGTCCGATGCTCCGCGAGCCCAGAAAACTATGACCACAACCTGTAGGGGCTACCTGAGTCAAGTAAATAACCACCTAGAACAAAATGGATACGGGAAACTCGCAAAAAACAGCCATTTCATACCACTTTATTAGAAGATTTATCCCATGTGGTCTGACCACTAGACTGATAAATGAGGAGGCAAACCACACCTCCAGGAGATCGGCTCCAGCCCCTACCGGTCCACCTTCGGAGCCCGCAGAATCCCATCCCGGATATTCAGCCGCACCTCGATACTCGTAGCCACCGGATCCGCCTGCTTTGGAAACAGCCCGATCACGCTCCCATCCGCCGCCACATCGTAGTTCGCATTCACCGATGCCGGCGAAAGCCTCCTCTCACTGAACCGCCGCACCGTCCCCACCGAGAACACCTCCCCCAGCACGCTGTAACTCGCAACCATCACATCCCCCCCATCCGTCCGGTAGTAGATCTCATCCCCCCTCCTCGACCACACCGGCCAAAGCCCCCCATCGAGCGACACCCTCCACCGCTTCCCCGCGCCCCTGCCCGCAACCGACGTCACATAAATCTCCGACTTCCCCGAATCATCCGACCCATACGCCAGCCACCTCCCATCCGGCGACAGCCTCGGACTCAACTGCGACCCCGGCATCCGAAACAGCGGCTCCGGCCGCCCCACATTCAGCCCATCCCCCACCCCATCCACCGACGCCGTCCAGATATCCCTCAGCGATCCCGGCGTATCCACCCAAAGCTCAACCTCCCTGCCATCCGGAGAGAACGAAGCCGGAAACGGATACCCCGCCACCGGCTCAATCCGTTCCTCCTTCCCCGTCCCATCCGCCCGCACCCACGCCAGCGTCCCCGGATCCCCCGCCTCCATCATCAGGAACTCCCCATTCGGAGTCCACACCGGGTAGTTATGCGACTCCGAATCAAACGTCAGCCGCTTCATCTCCCCCGTCGCCAGGTCCCGAATCCAAAGATCCCTCTGCCCATCGTTCTCCATCAGCAGCGCCAGCTTCGTCCCATCCGGAGAGATCCTCGGCGTCAGATACGCCCCCGCCCCCTCGATCACCGGCGTCACCTTCCCATCCACCGAAAGCCTCGACACCATCACCTCCGAAGCCGCCGACCCCCGCGTAAACACCATCGTCCCCATCCGCGAAACATCGAACGCCGCCCCATGCACAATGTCGTACGCCGCATCCTCCGCCAGCTTCACCGCCGGCCCCAGCCGCTCCGGATGCGACAGGTCCATCTTCGAAGCGAAGATCTTCCCATTCCGATAGAACACCAGGTACCCACCCTCCATGTACCGCCCACCGGAAGAGTTCTCCACCAGCGCCTTCGGGGCCGAGCCATCCCCCGGCAGATAAGACAACACGCTCCGCGAGGTCGACGCCGCCATCGCCACAAACAGCAACCCCCGATGCCCCGGCAGAATCCACGGCAGCCGATAACTATTGAACCCCTCCCCGATCGTCTTCCGGTCGACCGGATCGATCAGCACCTTCGGCGTCCCACCCCCCGCCGGAATCGTCATCAACCCGCCTCGCAGATTCAGCGCCGCCACAATCTGCCCATCCTCCCCCCAGCTCCCGCCCCGCGGCCCCGGAGCATCGCACAGCGCCTCCGAAACCCCGCCAGCCACCGGAACCTTCCGCAGCTTCCCGTTCGAAAAATACCCCAGCCACCTCCCATCCGGAGAGAAGAACGGATAAGTCGCATCGTTCGTCCCCGGAATCAGCCTGATCTGCGCCTGGTCCAGCGACCGCAGCGCCAACTGTCCCCGCGATACAAACGCAATCCGCTGCCCATCCGGGCTCAACACCGGCTGCATCACCTCCTGCCCCGCCGCCACCGTCAACTCCAGCATCGGAGCGGATCGCTCCCGCACCGCCTCCCGGTGCCATCCCCACCCCGCCACCACCGCCCCCACCAGCAACACCCCAGCCGTAACCCACGGAAGCAGCCGCCACTCCGCCCGCACCACCGGCACATCTCCCGCCGGAGCCTCCACCGCCCACGTCAGAGCCCGCTTCACATCCCGCACCGATTGAAACCGATCCTCCGGATTCTTCTCAAGACAAGCCCGCAGCACCCGCTCCAGCGCCGGTCGAAGCTTCGTCGCAGGTGGCTCCCGCTCCAGCACCCCCGCCACAATTGCCGCCATACTCTCGCCCGGAAACGCCCGCTCCCCCGTCGCCCACTCGTACATCATGCAGCCGAACGAAAAGATGTCACTCCGCGCATCGAGCGCCCTGCCCTGCAACTGCTCCGGAGACATATATCCCGGAGTCCCCGAAAACTCCGTATCCTGCGTATCCCCAACATAGGTCGTGTCATCCTCACCCAGCGCATGCTGCGGCTCCGCCCTCCGAGCCAGCCCGAAGTCCAGCAGCTTCAACCCATGGCTCGTACAAAGAATATTCGCCGGCTTCAGGTCCAGATGCACGATCCCCCGCCGATGCGCCGCCCCCAGCGCATCCAGCACCTGGCAGCACCACTCCATAAGCTTGGCCTCCCCCACCGGCCCCCGCGGACTCTCCCCCTCAATGACCTCCATCACAAGGTAGTTATGCGCGACGTCATACAACTGGCAGATATTCGGATGATTCAGCGAAGCCACCATCCGCGCCTCTCGCAGAAACCGCGCCGTAAACTCCGCCTTCGAGATCTTCACCGCCACATGCCGGTCCAGCCGCGTATCCAGCGCACGCCAGACCTCGCCCATCCCGCCCCTTCCAATGGGGAGCAGGAGCCGGTACGGACCTAACTCATCGCCAGCAGCCGGGCTTGGAATCGTTGTTGCCAAGGGTGTTCCTATTATTGCGCACGACTTACCCACCAAGTCACCGCGACAAGGTCACTCAATCGAAGTTACTCAGCCCACCCCGGGAAGGAACTGGGTGCCCCGCCTTCGGCGCAACGCATCATCGCGCTCAAGGTGGGGCGGAGCGCCATAGCACTCAGCCACAGACTCCATACCCACACGCAACCCGACCTAGTACGCCGCCACCATCTCCTCCACCGCCCGCAGCGCCGAGATCAGCGCCCCCTGGATCCACGCCTGGTCCGTCGAAAGATGTTCTCCCGCAAAGTGAACCCCATGCTCCGCCCGGATCCCCGCCTGGTACAGCCGCCCCAACTGGCTCGGCCAAAGAAAGCTGAACGCCCCCCCAGCCCACTTGTGCTGGTCCCAAGCCATCGAAGCATGACCAACCACCATCCCAGGCTTCTTGATCTCCGGATGAAACCGGCTCACCTCCTCGATCGCCAGCTTCGCCCGGTTATCGATCGAGAGCGCCCCCAGCTTGATCGCATCCTGCCCCAGCGTATAGCTGGCCAGCAAAACCCCCGGCCCACCCGCCACCTGCTCCGGAGCCTTCTCCACCGCATGATGCTGCATCGCGATACCCGCCACGCCCCTCGGCTTCCCTGGCTCCGAAGTCAACGTCGCATTCTGGTCCGCATGGTCCGACGGGTAGTAGGTCTGCCGCGTAATCCGATCCGACACCGAAGCCCCACCGAAGATGCCGTACTTGGTCTCCCAGAAACGTTCCTTCACATTCAAAATGATCTTCGTGGCCGACGCATAGTTCAGGTTCCGGATCGAGGTCATCTTCTCATCGCTGAAGCCGGACACCTCCATCCGGCTCAGCACCGTGAACGGTACCGTCACCAGCACCTGCCCGGCGGCAATATGCTCCCCGCCGCAAAGCCCCATCTGAATCCCCTTCGCCCGCGCCGCAATCCCCTCCACCGGTGTCCGCAGCCGGATCGAATCCATCATCGTCTCCGCCAGCTTTCTAGGCAGCAGATCCGCCCCACCGACAATCTCCTGCAGCCCGTCCGAGGTATCGACGATCGTATCCCGCAGAAACATCGTGATGCTCTTGTCCTGCCACCCATCAAGAGACGTAAACGATCCCATCAACTCCGCGCTATCCGCCGCCTGCCCCCGCAACCGGAAGAACTCTCCCAGCGGCATCGCGTCCAGCCACTGCAACATCGGCGTATTCGTCTCCCCGGCGAACAGCGCAGCCTGCTCATTCGGAGTCATCAGACCGATCAGAGCCTCAAGCCCCACTCCGAAGATCGCCGCCCCCGGATACTGCGTCCTCTCCCAGTCCGAAAGCTCGTACAGCGGATAGATCTCCCTCTGCCCATCCTCGATCCGCGCGATCTTCCCCCGCAGGTCGAGAAACGCCTTGCCATTGGCCAGCACCGTGATGAAGTTGCGCATCTTCAGCCCCACGAGGCTGATGAAGTACCGCGTGTAATCATGGCTCGCCGGAATCCGCATCGCCCCCAGCTCCCCATATAGCTGGTCGCTCTCCGGCCCAAACCGATAGGTAAAGATCCTTCCTCCCACCCGTTCACTCGCCTCCAGGATCGTCACCGTATGGCCGAGGCTTCGCAGCACATACCCCGCCCCCAGGCCGGCAATCCCCGCCCCCACAATCCAGAAGTGCCGCCGCGGCCCCGTGTCCGCTGCCTTGATCTTCTTCAGTTGTTCTTCAATCGGCACATGCGGATAAATCGTCGTCGTCCCAGCCATTGCCATCCTCCCGACCTTTCTCCCCTGCCGCACCTCAGCCCCTATTGCTTCCTATCGCTGTCGCTGTTGCTGTCTGTCCTTGTGATTGCAGAAGGGGATCTGCGTTTGCCTCGTCTTCTCGCTCCCGTGACTCCGAGACTCTCCTGCACAACAACGCCCTGACTTCTTTGTTTGAAATAAAGACTTACACCCCGGCAATGGGGTACCCCGAGACTCCTCAGGGCTGACGAACGATCAACCGCCCACTCAACTCCCCACTCTCCGGATCCGGTGCATCCAGGCTGGAGTACAGCTCCAGAAACAGCCCCTTCTCCGCCCGGAGCGCGACGATGTGGCTATGCATCTCCTGCGTTCCGCCGTCCGAAAGCTGCCTCACCCAGGTAAACGTTCCCGTCCCATCTCCCTCGACGCAATAGGTTCCCGAGTAGGCCATCGTCGTCACCGTCCCCTTCACATTCAGAACAAATGTGCCGCTGAAGTTGCCCTTGCCGTCGAAAAGCATTCCACCCAGCGCATCCTGGTCCGGAATGCCGCCGACCTTACGGAACCAGTACCTCCCGCGGATACTATGGTTCCCGTAAACCACATCGGCCTGCTCCATCTATTCCCCCCCGTTCGTTGAAAACCCGTTTGTTGAGAACCCGTGCGCCGAGTCCCCGTTCTTTGAACCCCAACCCGGAAACGGCCAGATCGGAAGCGTGTTGCTGTTTCCACGCGGCTCCAGAACGACATTTGCAAAACCCGTCCCATCCGCTTGAAGCTGCAGCGTAAACAACGGCTTCGTCGCATTTACACCCTGCGCGTTGAACTGGATCAGCCAGTAGAACGTCGAGAGACTGGTCGTCGCCAGCGCATCCCGGACGGCCTCGCGATCCACGCTCCCGGCCCGCTTGATCGCATCCTCGTAGGTCAGCCCGCAGCCCACCGCTCCGGCCGAAAGATACGAGGCCGCCATGTTGTACCGGCTGTAATAGTCCGAGGCAAACAGAGTCGCCGTCCCGAAGCGGTCGTATCCCAGCGTCGGAAGCTCCGGAATCCACTGCGCCGGACCGAATAGATTCGCCGCGAGCGGACCAGCCGCCTGCACCACGCTCGGAGTCGCGGGTCCAACCGCGAAGCTGAGCCCCTCCGGCGTGAAGCCCATCGCAGCCGCCTGCTGGATGATTGCCAGCGTCGCCGGCGCATGACCGGTCTCGAGGAACATCTCGGGCTTCAGCGCCGCGATCGCCTCAAGGATCGGTGTGAACTCCGTCATCCCCTCGTGGTAGATAATGATGCCCTGCGCATTCACCGTCACGCCCGCGGGCAGCGCTCCTGTCGGTGACAGAATCTTCATCCCCTTCGACGCCGCGTAAGCCGCGTTGATCTCCGCGTCCTCGCTCGCCGCCGGATCGTCGCTTGAGAGCATGCAAAAGGTCGCCGGAGTCGGCGTCAGACCCATGACCACGTCCACCGTGCCCTTCAGGTAGCCACTCGCCGGAGACAGGATGCCGAAGACGAACCGGTTCGTCGGCGTGTAGATTGTGTCACCCGCGCACGCCGACGTCACCAGCGGCACGCCCATCTCGTTGACCAGCACACCCGCCGCCTGGTCGCTCGGCGTCGGATATCCACCCAGCATGAAGGTGGCCCCGCCTTCCCCGAGCACATCCTTCGTTAAGGCCACCGTCTGGGTCGGATCCGAAGCATTGTCGCGAATCGCCAGTGAAACCTCATAGACATCATGCTTCACCGCCAATCCGCCCGAGCCATTCACCCTCTCAACCCAATACTGATATCCAGCCAGCAGCTCACGCCCGGACTGTCCCAAAGCACCCGAGAGCGGAACCACGCAGCCGAACACCAGAGGCTTGCGCGCACGCTTGGGAAACGCCTTGCAGATGGCGATCCCATTCGGTCCTTCGCCCGTCTCAAGCCGTCGCTGCGCATAGGTCCCGAGGTCGATCCGCGAAACATACCGGCTGCGCGCGTTCGTCACCCACGCTGCATCGCCATCGTCCGAGATCACCACATGCACCGGATCGATCCCCGTGACGATCCTAGCGAGCACCGAGCCCGTCTCCGCACACACCACGATCGCCTGGGAATCCCAGACAGCCGGAGCCACGATCCGCTTTCCATCCGGAGTCGGAACCGAGTACAGCAACTGCTCCACGCCAAGGTTTCCGAAGGTCTTCTGCACCGACAGATCTGTCGGGTCCAGCAACACAATCTCCCCCACACCCGAGGCGATCAGCGACGTCTCTCCCGGAAGCCACGCCAGCCCATGGATCGGAGTCTCCGACCCATAGTGCAACGTCAAAGCCCCACTCTCCGGATCCATCCGGTAGACCCCAAGCGCTCCCGCGAACAGGTAGAGCGAACTTCCATCGGCCGAAAACACGAAGTTATGCGTTCCCGCCGGATCGACAAAGCTTCCCACGGGAGAGTCCGACCTCTCCGCCGGAACGCCCTCGAACTTCCTCTTCAACGACCGCGTCGGAAGGTCAAAGACCAGGATTCTTCCACCCTGCTCCACGTTGACGAACAGCTCGTCCGTTCCCGGACGCAGCTTGACGGCATGCGGAGCCCGATACACCTCTCCCCCCACAGTGAACGTGTAAAGCCGCCCGCGCTCACACATCAACTCAAGGTCCAGAATCGACACGCTGTAACCTGCCACACCCATCGTCTCGTCGTAGTCCTGCAACCCGAAGTTGCTGACGTACGCTGTCTTCCGATCCGGGCTGACCTCGATCTCATGCGGCCAGAAACCAACCTCGATCGACGCCGTCCGTTGGCCTGTCACCGGATCATAGAACCCGACGCGGCTTGCGCTCTCCTCCACCACCACGAGCAGATAGGCGTTTGACTTCTCTTCGATTTCTGGCATGGATCATTCTCCACCGGAAAGGCCGATCCTAAAAAGAATTATTAAATGACTGAAGCGCGCCAAGCTGTAGAAGACCGCGTTGAGTGAGCGTCCGTGTTACTGTGAGGGCGTGAATCAGCCCTTGCCGTCAACACCACACATCGAGTGGACAGAAGCCTCGGGACAACGCCAGCAGTTTCCCCTTCTCACCGACCTCGCCGTCATCGGCCGTCGCGCAGACTCCGACATCGTCCTGAGCCATCACCTCATTTCGCGCCGCCACGCACAGATCGTCCGCGAAGAGAGTCGTTGGGTCCTGGTCGACCTGCAGAGCACGCACGGAACCTACGTCAACGGATCTCCGGTCGAACGCCGCTCCCTCGTACCGAACGACCGCATCCAGCTCGGACGCAACGGCGTTGAACTCCTCTTCCTCGCCCACTCCGAACCACAGACCATCCTCGCCGCCGCCCTCCTGGAAAGCCCAGGCGTCACACCCTCCGTTCAGCGCATGGCCGATGTCCTTCCGGCGCGGCCCGGGGTTCACTCCGATCTCGAAAAGATTGCCTCCCTGCTCGATTTTCACTACTTCTTCGGCAAGGAGTTCTCGGCCGAAAAGACCTTCCATCAGATCCTCAAGTCGGCTCTCCAGATCAGCGGCGCCGAGCGCGGCTTCGTGCTGCGCAGGCAGACGGTAGGATTCTGCTACGCGCTTGGCCTCGACGGCTCCGGCCACACCCTGCTCGAATCCGACTTCCGCACCAGCTCCAGCGTCGTCGAACAGGTCACCCGAACCGGCGAACCCGTCTTCATGACCCAGGGCATCAGCGACAATCTGGCCGAGCAGGAGAGTATCGTCGCGATGAACCTCCGCGCCATCGCGTGTCTCCCCCTCGAATCCTTCCCCGACGAGAGCGCCGCGACCATCACCGGCATCCTCTATCTCGACAGCCAGAAGCACATGCACTCGCTCTCCGGGCTCGATCAGAAGCTGCTGACGCGACTCGCGGGCGAGGCCGGCAACGTCCTCGAGAAGATCCAGCTCATCGAGTCCCTCGCCGAGGGCCGCCGCATCGAACAGGAACTCGCCGTAGCCGAAGAGACCCAACGCACCCTGCTGCCTGCTTCGCTTCCTCTCTTCCCTCCCTTCCGGATCACCGCTTTCTCCCGCGCCACGCGCCAGTTGGGAGGAGACTTCTACGATTTCATCCCCGTGGCCGGGCCAGCCCTGGCAGGGATGCTTGGCGACGTCTCAGGAAAGGGTATTCCCGCAGCCCTGCTCGCCTCACTCGCTCTCGGCGGACTGAACATGCAGTTCCGCGCGCTCAGCACACCCGCCGAGGTGCTGACGAAGATCAATAACCTCCTCTTCCAGAAGATTCCATCCAATCGCTTCGTGACACTCTTCCTCTTTCAACTGGACGCGAGCGGGAAGGGGGAGTTCCTCAACGCCGGGCACAATCCCGCATACCTTTTTCGGGCAGAGACAGGAGACCTTGACGAGATGCCCGCAGGCGGACTTCCGCTCGGCATGTTCGAGGAGGCATGGTACGAGCCGGTGCCCTTCGAACTTCGTCCCGGTGACACCCTCGTGGTCTATTCCGACGGGCTCACCGATGCCGAAGATGCGGCAGGGAAAGACTTCGGTGAGGAGCGGCTGCGCTCCCTCATCCTCGCGACCGCTCCGAGGGGCGCCGAGGAACTCCAGGCCACCCTGTTGCGTGAGTTGAACGAGTTCACCCTTGGGGCCGCGCAGAATGACGACATCACCTTCGTATTGGTGGAGAACTCAGCCGCCCCGGCCACCATCCGCAACTCCAGCGATGCGAACTAGACCTTGGGTTTCGGAGACGAGCGGCAAACGTTACTTCGGGGGTCCCTGAGTTGCCTTCGCTGCTGCGGGTCGGGTTACTGGCAGGGCCCATGCGAACAAGACGCTGCCGCTACTCGTCAGGACATACTGACGCCCATCCAGTTCGTAACTGACTGGCGAACTCTGCATCGGCGCGCCCGAACCCGCATGCCACAGCGTTCTGCCGTCGGAGGTCGCCAACGCCAGCACATTTCCGAAAGCATCGCCCGTGAAGGTGAGGCCAGAGTTCGTCGTCAGGACACCCGCCCCGGCCCCCCCCTTGCCAAGTTCGTGCGACCACCGAATCTTGCCCGTCTGATAGTCGATTGCTTCCAGCACACCTTTGCCCCAGAGGCCGTAGTCCGCCCCGGCCCATCCGTAGTTGCCATCAGCGGGCTTCGCAAAGTAGAGGCTGTAGCTCGGGTGCGTGTTCACGATGAACAATCCGGTCTTGGGGTCGAAGCTCGGCGACCGGTAGTTCGTCAGCCCGCTCTCGTCAGGCGAGACCAGTCGCCCGTCCGGTTTCGGCTCCTTGTCCGGGTTGGGGATAGGCTGCCCCTTCGCATCCACTCCAAGCGCCCAGTTCACGGGTCCGAACGGCGCGGTAAGCAGGCTCTTTCCGTTGGTCCGATCGAGCACGAAAAAGTAGCCATTGCGCGACGTCTGCATCAGCATCTTTCTCATCTGGCCATGGAAGACGCGATCCACCAGCACCGGCGTCTCCACCGCATCCCAGTCGTGCGTATCGTGCGGCGAGGCCAGAAAACTCCATATCAGCTTGCCTGTCTCCGGATCGAGAGCGACGATGCTGCACGTATTCGCGTTGTCTCCAGGGCGTGTGGTCCCGTTCAGCACCGGCGTCGGGTTTCCCGTGCCCCAATAGACCATCTTCAACGCCGGATCGTACGTGCCGGTCATCCATGTCATGCCGCCGGTGGTGCTATTGGGGGTGCCGGCCGGGGGAGTGCTGTCCCACTGCCACTGCGTCTTGCCCGTATTGGCGTCGATCGATCGCAGATATCCGGTCAGGTTATCGAAATCGCCCGACACCCCAACCAGCACATGATTGCCAACGATCAGCGGAGCTTCCGTCGTCCAGTAGCCCTTCTTCGCGTCGGCCACTTCCACGATCCACCGAACGCTTCCGTCTTTCGCGTTCAGCGCCACGAGATGGCATTCCGGAGTCGTGAAATAGAGGGTCCCCTGATACATCGCGACGCCGCGATGGCCGATCGAGTGCCCCTGGTTTGGAGGATAGGTATATCGCCAAAGCATATGTCCCGACCGCGCATCCACAGCCCAAACGTTATTCGGTACCGTGAAGTAGAGCACGCCATCCACCAGCAGCGGAGACGACTTGATCCCAACACTCTGGTTCGTCTGGAAGGCCCACGCCAGCGCAAGTCCACCTACATTCATCGGAGTGATCTGCGATGCGGGACTGTGACGTCTGCCCGTATAATCCCCGTGGTAGCCGGGCCAACTATCTGCAGGCGGATGCAGAAGTTCTTCAACATCCAGATTCTGAGCCAATCCGCGCGGGCTGCTC
The DNA here is from genome assembly GCA_026225095.1 of bacterium. Lineage (GTDB taxonomy): Bacteria > Acidobacteriota > Terriglobia > Terriglobales > Acidobacteriaceae > Edaphobacter. Next base: position 9,511 of record JAMFSC010000109.1, on the reverse strand, counting down.
AGTAGCAACAAGGCCATCAACACGGCCGCGAGCAAGAAGCTTCCGGTGATGATTCGAATGTTGGCAGCGTGCATGTGCTTCATGAAAGAGAGACCTCTCACAACCCGTATCAAGAAGGCTGGGCGCGATCAACGCAGGGTTTGGATGTATGCCATCAGGTTATGAATGTCTGCGTCCGTGTACTTCTGCAAGAGCTGTACGTGGCCTTCGACCGGATCGTCGACGACATACTTCACGACATCCACGGGCCAGGAATGGTAGCTTCCTTGAATATCCCGCAGGCCGATCGTGAACTCATCCTGATATGCCACGGTTCCCGTCACCTTCTTTCCCGAGCGCAGTGTCACCGTCACCCGGCTCTTCACATTCCTCGGATAGAGCATCCGCTCTTCCAGCTGCAAGCCTTCATACCGCTTTGCAACGCCGGCGAGATCGCCGGTTGCGGAATGACACCTCGTACATGTTCCCGGACCCTCGAAGTAACGCTTCCCCGCCTCGACGTCTCCGGTTTGCAGATCGGCAACGTCGACCCCTTTGCGTGCTCCCTTGGTCGCCCTCGCCTTCGCATCCTGAGCGTGGATAAATGCAACCAGGCTCGTCAGCTCCTGGTTCGAGAAGTTGAAGGGCGGCATCCTCGGCGGTCTTCCGTTCCGCACCACATCGATGATCTTGTCGCCATCCACATCCGTATGCACCAACTGGGACCGTGTAAGGTCCGGACCCGACTCTCCCCCGCCGGCGTCCCGCCCGTGGCAGAAAGAACAGGATTGCTGAAAAAGGGCATTCCCCGGATCGGTCGGTACGGGCGGTCCAGACGCATGCGCTGGAGGTGCAGTCGTCTCAGCGCCGGTGGACGCCGCAGGCGCAGCCATCTCCCCCGCGGCCAGAAAATGTAGAAGCGAGGTCAACTCCGCGTCCACGATCCTGGGAAACGCCGGCATGGCCCCGCGGCCATGGTGGATCGTGTCAGCGATCTCATCGTTCTTCATTCGTTGCGTGACACCGACCAACGGCGGAATGATCGGAGGGTTCCCCTCGCGGGTAGGACCATGACACATCGCACAGTGATCGGCATAGGCCGGTGCCCCCTCAACCGGCTCCGGCTTGGCGGCTGCCGCCTGTGCGAACGCTGACGACGTCGCATGAAGACTCTGATCACCAGGAAAACACAGCGCGGCCATCGCCGTCATAAAGAAGATCGATCTGCGAACTCTCGTCATCTCCGAGCAACACGCCCTTTCGCAGCAGGTTCGCTGCGTTTTTTGTCATTTGCCCCTCGGACGACACGCCGAGCCATGGCGGAGCCTACGCCCACCACATCGCTCCCGGTTGTTCCTTCACGATCACGTCGTTCAGGAACACCGCCGCCTTCCGCAACCCTTCCTCCGAAGATAGCAGGCTGTCCTCATGCTCGATCGATAGCACGCCGTCGTAGCCGAACATCCGCAGCGTGGAGACAAATTCCTTCCACCACTCGGCGCCGTGTCCATAGCCACAGGTCCGGAAGATCCATCCGCGGTCTCGCTCTTCGCTATAGTTCTTCGTATCGAGCACACCGGTGCGCACCAGGTTCGCCGGATACATCTGCGTATCCTTCGCATGAACATGGAAGATCGCATCGCCAAGCACCCGTATCGCACCGATCGGGTCGATGCCCTGCCAGAACATGTGGCTGGGATCGTAGTTGCAGCCGATCGATGGTCCAGCGATCGAACGAAGCTTCAGCATCGTTTCAGGGCTGTAGACGACGAAGCCCGGATGCATCTCAATGGCGATCTTCACACCATGCTCCGCGGCGAAGGCCGCACGCTTCACCCAATAGGGCGCAACGACCTCGTCCCACTGCCAGGCCAGCACCTCAAGGTACTCCGGAGGCCACGGACACGTCACCCAGTTGGGAGCCTTCGCGTTTGGACTGTCGCCGGGACATCCGGAGAAGTCGACCACGGTGGATACCCCAAGCCGCTCCGCCAGCAGAATCGTATCGCGGTTCACCTCCTGCGCATGTTTCGCCCGCTCGGGGTCCGGATGCAGCGGATTCCCATGGCAGCTGAGCGCGCTGATACTGACCCCATGATCCGAAAGCGTCTTCTGAAAAGCCGTCAAAGCCGATGCATCCTCCAGCATCGATAGCTTGCAATGCGCATTGCCCGGGTAGTTGCCGGTTGCCAGCTCTACCGTCTCAATCCCAAACGCCTTCAGCTTCGTCAGCACTCCATCAAGCGGAAGTTGCGACAGCAGCGGGGTAAACACTCCAAGTTTCATGCATCTGCTCCTGGTCGATCGTGGGCGAGGCCCGGCTAAGGGCGGTGATTGAATCGAAGGAAAGAGGTCACATCGTCAGCCTAAAGAGTTCGATCAGGCGACAGGTTGATACTGCACCTCCTGCCAGACTCCCCCGGCCGCATGACTCTTCAGCATCGCCTCCACCAGACAGGTGGAGCGATAACCATCGTCGAAGGTCGGCAACATCGCCGGTTTTGCCTCCATGTTGGCTCCCTCACGAATCCACCCATACGCATCCCGCATCAGGTTGCAGAACGCATCCGCCCATGCCTCCTGGTGCCCACCTGGAAGGTGGACATACGGCAACGCCACCTTCGAAACCAGCGAGGGATCCTTGTCCATCACGCTGTTCGACCGGTTTGAGTGTCCAATCCACAACTCGTTCTGCTGCTCCTGCTTCCACTTCAACGACGCCGCCAGACCGTTCACTTCAAGCTGCAAATCGTTCTTATGCCCTGGCAACACCTGACCCACCGAGAAGCTTCCCTTCGCGCCACTGTCGAAACGCAGCAGAACACTCGCGAGATCCTCCGCGTGAACCTGCACTGGAACGCGCTCGCCACCACCCTTCTGCGAGAACGCCTCCGCCGATCCGCCCGCCGAGTACCGTATCGGAATGACCGTCGTAAGGTCCGCCAGCACGGACACAATTTTCAATCCCGAGACATGCTCCGCCAGGTCGCACCAATGCGAGCCGATATCGCCGAGCGCCGAACTGAGCCCCCCTTTGCCCGGATCCGACCGCCACGAATAGACGTTTGGGTCACTCATCCAGTCCTGCAGGTAGTGCCCATGCACAAAGCTAACCCGCTCCAACTCTCCCGCCGCAATCATCCCACGCGCCTGCTGGACGAGCGGGTTGCCGCGGTAGTTGAACGTGACGACATGGCCGATCTTCGCGGCGATCGCTGCCCGCCGCAGCTCCAAACCCTCGCTGGGATTCAGTGCAAGCGGCTTATCCGAGATTACGTGCTTGCCTGCGGCAATCGCCGCCAACGTCACGGGCAGATGCAGATGGTTGGGCGTCGTATTGTGCACGACCTGGATATCCGGATCGGCCAGAAGCGCATGATAGTCGCCATACGCACGGTCCACCTTATACTCCCGCGCCTTCTTCTCGACGGATGCCTGTGACGAACCCGCGATCGCCACCACATCCACGTCCCCAAGCCGGCGTACTGCATCGATATGATGACCCGCCACAAACCCTGGACCGATGAGGCCCATTCCAAGCTTCTTCATACGTGATCGCTCACTCTTTTCCCGCGCATTTTGACCGCCGTTCCCGCTATCCCGTTAGCATAGCTGGTCAGCGCGATGGTGTCGCGGCCGCCGGCCGTGGGTGGGTGGCCGTGCTTCCCTCCGTCATCCCCAGGGACCACTTGATGGCCTCGAAGTACATCTTCCGAATGTCAGGATCTTCCCACGATTCCTCCGTATGCCCGAGCGTCGAATAGAAGACGCGGCCCTTGCCATACATATTTGTCCATGCCACCGGGAAGTCATGATCCTGCCGATGAATCCGAGGGTTGTCAGCATAGTTCAACTTGCTCGCATCCAGGCTGAGGAGTACGTTGACCTTGCTGCGCGACCAGTCCTTCGGCTGATAGATCTCGTCGTACTTCAAAAATGCCCTGGGAAGATGGCGAACGGCTGGGAAATCCGGATCTTCATTCAGGATGGGTGCGTTGAACGTCATCCACGGATGCTGATCGAACCATCCCCCGATCATCTCCCCATACTCCGGCCAGGTATAGTTCGTATCGAGCGCCGCATGAATCCCGACAAAGCCCTTCCCGTCTTCCTTGATGAAGGACATCATGTCCTTCTTCTGATCCGCGTCCATATCCAGTTCGCCCGTCGTGCTGGTGAAGACGATTGCGTCGAAGTAGGTTAAGTTCTTCGCATTCCGAGTCAGCGTCTTCTTGGTCAGCAGCTCCGTATCGGTGCGGATCATGGTGTCCCACAGACCCGTCTCCCTGCCCATGTCATAGATCGCTGCCATTGCGGCTGAAACAGAGTCATGCTCAAATCCCTTCGTCTGTCCGATCACGAGGACATGCTTCAGGTGGATCTGTTTCGCATGGGGCGGAGGCGCCGTGAATAAAGGAGCAGGAACAGCCTGCATCGGACCCGCCTGGGCCAAAGCACTGGTCATCCCAACGAAAACGGAGCCGAGGCCCATGAATATGACAAACAGCTTTTGAAGAACAAGCACGGAATCTCCTGAGAATAGGGGTAGTCTTGCGCCGACGAAGAGATGCTCTAACCGCTCCGCCCAATATTGGTTCGACCACGCCACGCTCGGGCCAACACCGGCCCGTTGCCACTCCCCACTCGCGTGGTCGCCTTCATCGTTAGAAATTCCTCTTGACGCAACCGCACAAGCGGCCCCAGTATAAGCCGCGCGTCCAATCTCCTGTCAAATCCGCCCTGCTCTCTCGCACAGGCGGTTAGAAATAAAGCTTGGCCGCAAGCTGGATGACGCGCGTCGCATACCCTCCCTGGACCCCGTCATTGATCTTGCCGAAGTTCGGTGACGTGATGTTGGTGTTGATCGTCGACGGATCCGGATTGAAGTGCTTGAAGGCGTTGAAGAAATCGGCCCGAAGTTGCAGGTTGCGTACCTCGCCAAACTTGAAACCTTTGGTCGCTGAGATATCGTCGTTGAATACCCCCGGAAGACGAACTGCCCCCGTCCGCGGGGCATTCCCATAGGTCGCGATAGCCGGGGTCTTGAACGCAGCCGTGTTGAAGACCATCGTCTGGGTGCGTTGCCCACGTGGAATATACGGCGTTACTCCCGGAACGACATCCGGCCGCGCAGCCACCGAACTCGCATTCACCGACGCTCCGCTGTAGGTTACCTGCGACGGATCGCCGGAGACTGCGGTCAGGATCGTGGAAACCTGAAATCCATCCAACAGCAGCTTTTTGTATCCGGTCATGTGCCGCGCAAATGGAACATCCCACAATGCCGTTCCCACAAAGCGGTGTGGAATGTCGAACGCGGAGAGCGACCGGTCGGCCCTGGGGTTCAGCGGGTCGAGCCCGGTAGCACCGAAGTTCCCCCCGCCCACCAGCCCGCCTACATCCGAAGGGCCCGAGATCGACTTCGACCAGGTATAGGACATCAGTAGGTTCAACCCATTGCCAACCCGTCGCTCGAGTTTGGTTTGCAGGGCATGGTAGTGCGACGAACCGTTGGAAAGCTCTCCCTGCACCGCACGCGGGAAAGTCTGATTCGGCCGCCGGGCATTGACACTGGCGAGGCCCGGAGTGGCCGGGTTCACAGGCCTCGGGAGGTTAACATCTGGAATGTAAACATAGTTATGTGAGCCGAGCGAGCCCACATACGCAATATCCCCAGTAATCTTCCCGGGAAAAACCGTCTGCACCGTCAAATTGAATTGCTGCGTCATCTGATCCGCAAGGTTCTGGTAAATCTCCACGGCGAACGGGTAGGTCGGGGTTCCGCCAAGCGTCACGCCGGGAAAGGGATTGCCAAAGGTAAGGCTGGGGACCGCCTGAGCGCCCAGCGCGCCGTTGCCATTGGTCCCGGTCAGCGCGGCCCCCGCCTGTGCCTGGAAGCCCTCGGCCTGTTGAAAGTATCCATTCGCGATGTCGGGCACGAAGTAGATCCCATATCCGCCGCGAACCACTGTCTGGTTCGCCCCATAGGGCTGCCACGCAAACCCGAGCCGTGGCGCAAAGTCATAGTAGTTCGGACGGCTCAGTCCTCGCCCATAGGGCGACGTCGCCGTCGTCACAATGTGGTCGGGCGTCACCCCGTTCGCACCCGCGAAGATAACCGCAAAACGGTCGTCATCCTGCACCCACGGCGGAAAATGATCCCATCGCAGCCCCAGGTTCAACGTCAGACTCTTGCTGAGGCTCCAGTTGTCCTGAAACGAATATCCCTCTACCAGACTGCTGATGCTCGTCCGCGTCACGGTTGGATTGATGCTGTCCGAAGCGATATAACCCAGCAGGAAATCCAGCAGCCCAGCGTTATACGCTCCCTGCGGCTGTCCCACGCCCGAGAAGCCGCCGGTGTACTGGCCCGTGAACGAGAACGTCCCTCGCGGATCGCGCGCCTGGCTGAAGTAGTCCGTGCGCCGTCCGATATCGGCGGCGAACTTGAAGAAGTGTTTCCCATGCAGCCAGGACAGCGTATCCACATACTGGTTGATCCCGTTCGCCCGGTTCCTCGGACCGATCGCACGAAGATCGACAAACAGCTTGGCTCCCGGACCATTGCCCCCGATCGACGTATTCGGCGGACCATAGAACATCGGCAGCGAGGAAGCGAACGGAAGCCCCATCAGACCGCTCGCGATGTTCAGCGTCGAATTTCCAGTCGCCGGAAACGTCTCGAACTCCTTGAAGATCTCCCGCCCATACCGAAACTCGTTCACAATGGCCGACGAAAAGACGTGCGTCTCGGTCGCCACGTAGTGGGTCGTCAACGCCCTGTTGTTATCGTTGTCGTTGCCGAAGAACGGCGCCCCATTGCTATACGACACATCATGAATATAGTGCCCGCTGATGTTGTCCTTCGCACCGATCTTGTGGTCGATCCGGACGATGTAGTCGTGCTGGTAGTTCAACGTCTTCAGCAGCGGCGTCAGGTAGTTCACCGTCGGTGAAACGTTCGAGTTCGGTAGCGGTGTGAACGCCGGGTTCAGCAGCACCGCCGACTTCGGATCCACCGTGATCCTCTGCCCCAGCACATAAGGCTGCTGCGTATAAGGATTCACCAGGAAAGGGCTGACGATCTTCGGGACAGGCAACGCCGCCTGTGCCTTGGCATACGCGGCCGCCGCCGTAATCAGTTCATCGATGTTGCCCGAACGTACCGCTGCCGACGGCACGTAGGTCGATTGCGGCTGCAACCCGTTCAGCAACGTACCCGTCTCCAGGTTGAAGAAGAAGAACGTCTTATTGCGCCCATCGTACAGGTGCGGAATAATCACCGGCCCACCCACATTCCCGCCATACTGGTTGCGGTTCAGCCGCGGGGGCGCCACATTCTGTTTCAGCAGTGCGTCATAACTCTGCGTAAACGCATTATTGCGATTGAAGTAGAAGAGGGTTCCATGCAGCTTGTTGGTTCCCGACTTGATGATCTGGTTTACATTCGCTCCGGAGGCCGCACCCGAGTCGGTCCCGGAAGTCGACGTATCCACCCGAAACTCCGCGATGGCATCGATCGACGGTGAGAAGGCATATCCGAATGCGTCGTAGTCCATGTCCTCAATGCCGTCGATCGAGTAGCGATTCTGCGTATCTCTTTGCCCATTCACCTGGATCGCAGTCGCCCCACCCGTCGCATCGGAGGTCGCCAGCGATCCCCTTGCGCGCCGAACCGTGATTGAGCCCTCGGTCCCGGCATTCACGCCTGGGATCAACTGAGCCAGTTGCACGAAACTCCGACCATTGAGCGGCAGATCGACGATCTTTTTGCCGTCGATGACCTCACCCACCGCGCCGTTCTCGGTCTGCAACTGCGCCGCCGCGGTATTGGCTTCGACTGTGATGGTGTTCGAAACCTCGCCGACCGCAAGCTTGAAGTCCTGCCGCGCCGTCTGGCTCGCATCCAGCACAATTCCACTCACCTGTTGCTTCTGAAATCCGGCTATCGTCACGGTCAACGCGTACGGTCCCGGATCGAGCGAAGGAATCGAATACTTGCCATCGCCCTCCGTCATCGTCGTCCGAGTGGCATTTGTCCCGGTATTGGTCACGGTCACGGTCGCCCCCACCACTGCCGCTCCGGTTGCGTCAACAACGTTCCCCACGATGGTTGCAGTCGTCTGCTGTGCCGCAGCCATGAAGACAAATCCTGCGGAAAGCAGGACGGCAGTCGCTGTTCGAATCAGGCGTCGGGTCTCGGTAAGAAATGCAAGTCGCTTGCAGATGAACTTCATCGTCGTCCTCTTTCGTTCCCCTCCGAGCCGGATTGCGAGTTCGGTTCCATCCATCGCCAGCACTCAAAAAAAAGCACTGAAAGATGTTTGGCCCGGCAAATATCGTCTCGAGGAGTCGCGGCATTTGACACCCAAGTGGTCTGAACTGTCAACGAAATCCAGACGCCGCCAACAGAGGATCACCTTCTCATCGTCCGACACGATCTCGCGGCGTTGGCCTCTCTGCGTCTGCCAGCATATCTAGTCCCACACCGCCAAAGACGTCCATGTTGATACGGGCCAATCCGCTCCACTCTTGTTGCATTTTCAACCTGGGTTCGCTCCAAATCGCGATATTCTTGTTTCCATCTCGACCTTCAGGAGCAGCGATGCGCATACGAATCTCCGCAGCCACGATGATGGTAGCTGCAAGTTCACTCATAGCGCAGCAGCCATCTACTCCGGCTCCGCAGCCCACCCTCATCGCCGGTGAGGTGCAGATCGATGAATCCTGCCGTGTGCTCACTCCACCCCGTCCCAGCGCACACGATCCGAGACCACGCTTCCGCTTTAATTCCATCGTCTGCCATCTCGAGAGCGTCCATACGTCCGACCACTGGGAGCAAGCCCCACCAACCACCTCCAACGGACGCCCCAGACGTACCCACGTCACCGTCTCCGAGCGAGAATTCCTCCTCCAGAACATCACCTCCGATCCCGTAACCTTCGTCGTTACCCAGCGACTGCGCAAAGGTTGGTGCATCGATTCCGAACCCCAGCCCACCGAGCTGACACCGACTTCCGCCGTGTTTCGCGTCCAAGCGCAACCGAGACAGATCGTCCGCCTTCATGTCGGGGAGCGGACCTGACCCTGACCAGGAACCGAACACAGCGGCCAAGCCGGGAACGTGCAAGAAAAAAATGCTGGCGGTCCCCTGCCACGGGCCCTCCGAGCGTTACCGTTAAGCCATGAGCACCTCCGCCACCCTCGAACAGCCCGCCGTCCTCGCTCCCTTCTCCACCCTCACCTTCGACCAGAAGCTCGATCGCTTCGCCGAGGTTGCGGTCCGCATCGGACTCAACCTCGCCGACGGCCAGGAGCTGATCATCTCCGCCCCCATCGAAGCCCTCCCCCTCGTCCGCCGCATCACCGAGCACGCATACAAAGCTGGCGCCCGCCTCGTCACCACTTTCTACTCCGACGACCCCGCCATCCTCGCCCGCTATCAGTACGCCAAGGATCCCAGCTTCGACTACGCCCCGACCTGGATGCAGGACGGCATCGCCACCGCCTTCAAGTCCGGAGCCTCCCGCCT
>JAMFSC010000108.1 GCA_026225095.1 bacterium | reverse complement strand
CTGCGCTCCTCCCGCCGCATCGCGAGGTGAACCCTCCCGTCAGCAGCGCGTCCCGTGGCAGAAGCTCCGTGCCGCCTCCAGGTACTGCACCCAGTCCTTCGCGATCCCGCGTTGCGCCTCGCCCAGCGGCATCGCGCCCGCGCGAACCCGCGCCGCCAGGTAGTTCTCCACCAGGTCCTTCTGCTTGAAATAACGGTCGCGCAGCGTCACCGCATCCGGCCCGCACTCCGGCCAGATATTCCCCATGCCGTCGGCTCCGCCCAGCTCCAGCGGCACAAGATGATCCAGCTCGCACACCTGCGTGGCTCCGGAGTTCTCCTCCGGTCGCGCCAACCCATACCACTCATACGCCGCATGTTTCTGCGTTTCACTGCTCTGGCAGTCGCGGATGCACCGCGTGCGCCATCCCGGATCGCGCAGTGTCTCGAGCGTCACCGTGGGAACCACGCCTCCCGGCGTACAGCGCCCGTCCGGCTCCGGATATCCATTCCGCACCGTCGCACGGCAGCTTCCATCCGCAGGCCACCGCCAAGCCGCAAAGTACTGCGACGCGCAGGTTACCCCGGACGCGGCGCAGGTCTCCGGCAGACCTGCGCTCGCCCTCGAATCAGGGTTTGGCTTCCGTTCTCTCTGTCGGTCTCTCTCTTGACCGTGCTCCCGGCCCCGAGGCTCGCCCTCTCCGTGGCGACGATCGGTCCGGGAGTCCTGCGACCGTGTTCCAGCCGGCGCAATCTCCGCGCTATGCCGCATATCGACCCAGATCAGTGCCAGGAAGGTCGTTCCAAACAAAGTAAGCCCAAGCAACAACCCAATCAGAACACCACGTTTCATCGTTCTTATCTTAGGTGTCCCGGCTCTTCAGCGGGTACGCAGCCTTGTGGATCGCGCGTCCCGGATGTCACAGGGGAACAAGGAACAGTCTTACCGGCCCGCAGGCTCCAGCGCCGCGATCTTCGTTTCCGGAAGAGCCGCCGGCAATCCAGTTACCAGACCCACTTCCGCATTCCTGGCCATATGATCGCCCTCGGCGTGCTCGTTTTTCGGGTTCACGCCATCGACCTTCTTCAGAATCTCCAGCCGTACCTTGGCCACGCCGGCCCGCAAAATCCCGAGCTCATTGGCCGCCCCGGAGGACAGGTCGATAATTCTCTCCGGAAACAGGATGCCCCGGTCGTTGATCCGAACCACCACCGACTTACCGCTGTGTACATCCACCACGCGCACAATCGTGCCGAAGGGAAGCGTCGGGTGGCACGCCGTCATCATGTCCTTGTGGAAGATCTCGCCGCTCGCCGTCGTGTGTCCTTCGAGCACCGACCCATACCACGAGGCCATGCCAAGGTTCGCAATCGCGGTCCGCAAGGGATGGGCCGTCTTCTTCTTTTCTATGTTCTTTTCTGTGTTCTTTTCCAGGGGCAAGCCCTGGGCCACGCCAGCCGAAACGGGAGCCGAGAACACGACAGGGGTGGAGACTGGTTGTGGTTCAACGGGAGGCCGCTGCATCAGGAACAGGCTCGTCACCGCCACGCACGCCGCAATGAGGTCCATCTTGAGGTATCGAAGCAAATAGTCTCCAAACCGGTGTTTGTTCCGGCCACCTGCAAGTTTACCGGTATTCGCCCAAATTGGCACCCCCGGACGCCCCGAAACGGACCTCCCGCGACCCCAGAAAGCGCCGGATTCAGTTGCAAACGTCTGCCAAATGCCCGTCTTCAGCCGCCCGTCCGCAGGTCGTTACCAAAAACCTCCCAAAAAGAAAAATCTTCGCCTCGAACCTGAAACGACACCTCCGTAACCCCCCATACTCCGCATACGCTTGCATCAGCGAGCGAGAAGAACCTCCGCCGCCTGAGCCTCCCCCATGCTGTTGAGCACGCCGGCCTTCTTTGTCTTCTTCCTCCTCCTCTGGTTGCTGTACTGGCTCCTGTCCACCCGTCACGCCGCCCGCCTCGCTCTCCTGGTCGCCGCCAACCTCTTCTTCCTGGCCAAGTTCGGCGGTCTCTACCTCGTCCTCCTTCCCATCGCCGCGACCGTCGACTTCCTGGTCGGCCTGGCCCTGGCACGCCCTCAACTCGACTCCCGCTCTACCTCCGGACGCCGTGTCCTGATCGGCATCTCGCTCGCCGTCAACGTCGGCCTGCTGCTCGCCACCAAGTTCATCCCCTTCGCCGTCGGCGACCGTTACAGCTGGCTCCTCACCCTGTCGCTCTCCTTCTACTGCTTCCAATCCCTCACCTACACCATCGATCTCTACCACCGCGAAGACGACTGCGAGCCCACCCTCTCCTGGGCCGCCTACCTGGCCAGCGCGCTCTTCTTCCCCACGATGGTCGCCGGCCCGATCCTGCGCCTGCACCCGTTCCTCAAACAGGTCCTCCGCCCCCCACCCTCACCGACGATGCCGCCGGACGCGCCCTGCTCCTCATCGCCATCGGCCTAGTCAAAAAGCTCCTCATCGCCGACTTTCTCGCCGAAAACCTCGTCACCCGCGTCTTCGACACGCCCACCCTTTACAGCGGACTCGAGGTCCTCGCCGCGATCTACGGCTACGCCCTCCAGCTCTTCTTCGACTTCTCCGGATACACCGATATCGCGCTCGGCTGCGCCCTCCTCCTCGGCCTCACCCTCCCCGAAAACTTCAACCGGCCCTATCTCGCCCTGAACCTCATGGACTTCTGGCGACGCTGGCACATCAGCTTCTCCACCTGGCTGCGCGACTATATCCAGGAGCGCCTGCCCCAGAACCGCCGCAAGCGCCCCCTCACCTCCTATACCTACACGGTCCTTGTGACCTTCCTCCTCGGAGGCCTGTGGCACGGCATCGCCTGGACGTTCCTCACCTGGGGAGCGCTCCACGGCGTAGCCCTGGCCGTCACCCGCATCTGGAAGAACAGCCGCCGCGGCAAACCCACCACCCGCTTTGGGCCCGTCCTGGCGACGCTCCTCACCTTCCACTTCGTCTGCTTCACCTGGATCTTCTTCCACGCCTCCTCGATGGCGAACGCCTGGGACGTCCTCACCCGCCTCGCCACCCTGACCCGGGCGCAAAGCTGGTCCCACGACAACCTGACGCTGCCCATCCTCGGCGTGCTCGCCCTCGCGGCGGTCGCCCACTCCCTGCCCCTCAAGCTCCTCGATCAAAGCGCCAGTCTCCTTGGCCGCCTGCCCTTCTGGGCCCAGGGAGCCGCGCTCGCCGCCCTCGTTCTCCTCATCCAGACCCTCTCCGGCCGCGGCTCCGCCAGCTTCATCTACGGGAGCTTCTAACATGACTCCCCCACAGAAAACCGCCGCCGCCCTCGCCACCGCCGTCGTGATTCTCGCCGCCTGGCATCTCTTCGCCCCCGGCAAGGGCCTCAGCCCCAGGATCTTCCCCGAATCCGCCCACATCTCACTTCTCCGCCACAACCCGGCAAACAACAGAGCTTCCGTCCAGGCTCCATCGCCCGCAAAAGAACCCCCGACCCAGCCCCTCAACGGCATCCAGCAGCCGGCCCTCAAAGGCCGCCTCCCCCAGATCTCCCCTTACCTCATCGACGACTCCGACGCCCTCGCCCCCTTCTTCGCCGCCCTGCACTCCCTCGAACTCCCTCCCGTCGCCGGCCCCGCGCAGGTCGTCACGATCCTCCACTACGGCGACTCCCCCACCACCGCCGACCTCATCACCGGAGACGTCCGCGCCCTGCTCCAGCAGCGCTTCGGCGACGCCGGCGTCGGATTCCTCCTCGTCGCCAAGCCCTGGGCCTGGTACCAGCACCGCAACACCGACCTCACCGATCACAACTGGACCATCTCCACCGCCGTCGGCAAGGGCCGCGAAGAGGTCTACGGCATCGGCGGAGCCAGCTTCGAGGGCGACCCCGCCGCCGGCACCCGCATCACCCTCAAGACCCCTCAATCCACGCTGGAACTCGCCTTCCTCGCCCGCCCCAACTCCGGCTCCGTCGCCATCTCCGCCAACGAGTCACCCGTCGCCACCATCCCCACCACCGCCGCCGACACTCCCCACCCCGCCTGGCGATCCATCCCCCTGCCCCCCGCCACCCGAACCATCGACCTCAAACCCGAAGGCGCCCCCGTCCGCCTCTTCGGCGAGACCCTCCGCACCGGCCACCGCGGCATCCTCTACGACTCGCTCGGCCTCAACGGAGCCTCCACCACCGTCCTCTCGAACGGCTTCAACGCCTCCGCCTGGGCCGCCGCCCTCCAGCACGAGCGCCCGGCCCTCGTCATCGTCAACTACGGCACCAACGAGAGCAGCTACCCGGCATTCGTCGACAAGCAGTACGAACCCGTCCTCCGAGCCACCATCATCCGCATCCGGGCCGCCCTCCCCGCCACCTCCATCCTGATCATGAGCCCCATGGACCGCGGCCAGCGCTCCGGCGTCGACCAGATCCAGACCTTCGACACCATCCCCCGCATCGTCGCCATCCAGCGCCGCGTCGCCGCCGACACCCACTGCGCCTTCTTCGACACCTTCAACGCCATGGGCGGAGACGGAACCATGTCCCGCTGGTACTCGGGCCATCCCCGCCTCGTCGCCGGCGACCTCATACACCCCACCCCCCAGGGCGCTTCCCTCGTCGCCCAACTCTTCGTCAAAGACTTATCCTTGGGATATGCACGATACCTCCGTCGCCTGGCCGACAGTCCAGCAATCCCGTCTCCCGTGAAGCGCATCCAACCCCGAGCCGCGCAACCGCCGATCGCCCCCGCTCCAGCCACCCAGCCGAACACACCTCCTCCCGCCGCGCCGGGCACACCGAAGCCCTCCGCCGACGGCGAGCCCGTCCCATCCTCCCCCCAGCCTGCGCCTCCTTCTCCCCCCAACCCTCCCACAGTTCAGGATCCTCCGAACGCATGAGCGACCCACATCTCCAATCCGCAGGCCACTTACCAGCTTCGAGAGCCGTCGCATCTGCTCGCGCCCGGAGTTCCCGAACCATCGCGCTCATCCTGACCTTTTTCTTTGTTGTCTATCCGGCATTATCTGCGGCCAAACGAAAGCTTCAGAAGCCCGCGCCACCAAGGGCCACCGGAAGAGTATCGGCCCACCACCCCAAGCGCTCGCGCCACGCCGCACAAAGCACCACTGAGACCGCTAATATCGGCCCCCAGCGAGGAACCGGCGCTGCCGAAGCCGCCCAGGCCATCCTCGCCGAGACCCCAACCGCCCCGTTCCTCTACCCCGCGAACCTCCTCCCCTTCTTCCGTGCCCTCGCCGCCCAGCAGGCCGTCGCGGCCCCCCTGAACTCCCAAAGCCTCGCCTCCCCCACCGTCCGCATCCTCCAGTTCGGCGACTCCCACACCGCCGCCGACCTCTTCACCGGTCAACTCCGCTCCAACCTCCAGACCCGCTTCGGCAACGGCGGCCTCGGCTTCCAGTTCCCCGGCCACCCCTTCGCCGGATACCACCTCTCCGGCTCCTCGCGCTCCCAGACCCCCGGCTGGATCACCGAGGGAAACAAGTTCACCCACCTCGGCGACGGAGACCTCGGCCTCGGGGGCATCGGCATCTCGACCTCCCGCCCCGGCGAGTCCGTCTCCCTGTCCACCACCTGCACCACCCTCCAGGTCCAATACCTGCGCCAGCCCGCCGGGGGTCGCCTCCGCTTCACCGACAACGGCATCTATATATCAGAGATCGCAACCGACGATGCCGCATCCTCCACCTCGGCCGGAACCCTCACCTACGCCTGCCTCCCCGGCGTCCACGACTTCCGGCTCACCACCCTCGACCACGCCCCCGTCCGCCTCCTCGGCCTGGTCACCGAGCAGCCCGGCATCACCTACGAGTGCCTCGGCATCAACGGAGCCGTCGCCCCCCTCATCCTCCGCTGGAACCAGGCCATCTTCGCCGACTACCTCCGCCAGCGCGACCCCAGCCTGATCGTCCTCGCCTACGGAACCAACGAAGCCGCCCAGAGCCCCGCCTCGAACGCCGACTACATCGCCCAGTTCCATCGCCTGCTCCAGAACCTCCATCGCATCGTGCCCGAGGCATCCATCCTGATTCTCGGACCCTACGACCGGGCGACCCGCCAAGGCCGCGGCCGCCGCTCCGCCTGGACCACATTCTTCGGAACCGACCGCATTATCGCCGACCAGAAGGAGGCCTGCCGGATCGAACACTGCACCTTCTACGACGCCCGCGCCCGCATGGGTGGCCCGGGAGCCATGCTCCGCTGGGTCTCCGCCGGCCTCGCCCAGCCCGATCGCACCCATCTTACTGGCGCCGGCTACCGTGCCCTCGCCGACGCTCTCTCCCGTGATCTGATCGCCGCCTATCAGACATGGCAGCAGTCCCCGCCCATCGCCGCGGGTTCCGCATCCAGCTCCCCCTACAATCCACTCAGCACCGCTACTCGTCCCTAAATGGAACACTCACTCCCCAAAGCTTCCCGCTCACGAAAGAGATCGCACATGGACAGGCAGTCCGGTATCCTGAAAGTCCTTCAAGCCGTCGCTGGCAAAACCATCACCCCGGCCCCCGACGAGAGCCTCTTCACCTCCGGCCTCCTCGACTCCTTCGCCCTCACCGACTTCGTCACCGGCATCGAGGCAGAGTTCAGCGTCTCCATCCCGGACTCGGATTTCTCGGCTCGCAAGTTTGATTCCATCACCAAGGTGCAGCAGTACCTCGATGCCAGGGCTAAATAGGCTAAACAGATGAGCTTCCTCCGCGCCTTCGGATCCTGCCTGCCCGACCGCGTCGTCACCAACGACGAGCTCGCGCCCCTGCTCGCCATCGAGCCCGACTGGATCTTCTCGCAGTCCGGAATCCGCGAACGCCGCTACGCCTCCCCGACCGACAGCGTCGCCACCCTCGGCCACAAGGCCGCGCTCGATTGCCTCCACAAGGCCTCCCTCGAACCTGAAGACCTCGCCCTGGTGCTGGTCGCCAGCGGCTCCCCCGACCGTTTCTGCCCCGGCCCTGCCAGCTCCATCGCGGCATTGCTTGGACTTCCCCTCACCCCCTCTCTCGATCTCCCCCTGGCCAGCGCCGGATCGATCGCCGCCCTGTCCCTCGCCTCGCGCCTCGCGCCATCGATGGGCCACATCCTCGTCATCGGCTCCGAGATCATGTCCCGCCGCATCGACCCTCTGCCCGAAAACCGCAACACCGCCATCCTCTTCGGCGACGGTGCCGGAGCCGCCATCGTCTCACCCGACACCGGCTTCGCGCGCATCGCCGACTCCTGCCTCCACACCGACGGCAACTCCGCCGACGCCCTCTCCGTCCAGAACGACCGCATCCACATGGATGGATCCGTCATCATCCGCCACGCCACCCGCCGCATGCCCCAGGCCATGGCCGAGCTCCTCGAACGCAACCACCTCACCGCCGAGTCGATCGGAACCTTCCTCCTGCACCAGGCCAACGTCAACCTGATCATCCGGATCGCCCAGACGCTGAAGGCCCCGATCGAGCGTTTTTTCGCCAATATCCAGCGCTACGGCAACACCAGCTCCGCCTCCATGCTCATCGCCGCCGACGAGTGGCGCCAGGCCCACCCCGAACCCCTCGCCGCCCCCATCATGTTCTCGGCCTTCGGCGTAGGCCTCAACTGGGGAGCCGTCCTCGCCCTCCCCGGAGCCGAACACCGCCCCGAAACCCTCGGCCAAACCTTCGAAGCCACCCGCGAGCGCCTCCGCCAGCTCGAAGAAAAAGCCGCCGCCAAACTTCGTCCCCGCACCGCCGCCGCTGGCTGAGCCTTCGAGCAATCGACGTTCTTCCGCCGAGTCGCTTCACCGACGAATCTTATAGGTCGATCCAATCCCAATCGATGAGTGCATCGGCCTGTTAGCGCCACTGGAGATTTGCGGGACAAATTAGTAAGACAAATTCACCTAGACAGTACCTTCAAATCCAAAGAAACGCGGCATGCTCAACACCGGTTGCCGCCTTAAGTATGCGTTCATTGACGCGTTGGCCGTTGCCTCCATTGGTGAAAATGGCAAGTGCTGTCTGTGAAGGCGGATGAGCAAGGATGAAGTTCTTCCATCCTCCGTTGTCGCCCCATTGCCAAAGATACCGCTCACCCGCTAAGTCTTCGACACCGATCCCCAGCCCCCACGAGAGCACGCTGTTCACCCGCGAAACTGGTGTCATCATCTGCCTGCGGGTGCCTGCAGATAGTCCAAGCGCCGAGTCATTCGGATCGACGAGAGCTTTCAAGAAGCGCGCGTAGTCACTCACGGTCGTCAGCAGGCTGAAAGCAACATTCGGAACAAATTCGTTCGCCACCGGAGGAGCTTTGCGAATGGACTGCTTCATCAACGCCGAGGATATCTCCTCATACGTCCAGAACGACAATGGCCGATCCGCCTCATCGATGATCTTGAAAACAGCGATCGCGAGATCACGGTTATAAAACGGATCCGAGCCACGGTGGCCGGCGACAAGCCGATCATTCGCATTGGCGAGCCATAGAAACGTGCTCGATGTCATTCCCAACGGTTTGAAGATCTGTTCCTGCATGAGCGCTTCAAAACCTTTGCCGGTAACGTGTTCCAGTACCCGCTCAAGATGGAAAAATCCCTCTCCAGAGTAGTTGAAACGCGAACCTGGCTGAAACGTCGGCGTTAGCTTCTGATCGTCCATATATCGCCAATTTGGGAGCCCCGTCGTGTGGCTCAATACATGACGAGGCGTTACCTGCTCACCCCACTCACCCGTGAGCGCGTCGTCTTTCAGATAGCTATTCAACGGACGATCCAGGTCAAACACGCCATCCTGCGCGAGCCTCAGAACAAGCGTCGCGAAGATTGGTTTGCCCAGCGAACAGCCCGGAAAGAGCGAGTCCGACGTGATCCGTGATTCCGTCTTCGCATTGGATTGTCCCAGGCTGTACTGCCAGACAGGCTTTCCCGGCTGCACAACAGCCATAGCCAGTCCCGGCAGGGTGGCGAGCTCCATCAGGGCGGGAAGCGATCGAAGGAAGCTTTCGTTCGGCGGATGAATTACGCCCGACTGAGCGGAGGCGAAGGATGACGTCGTATTGAGAAGTGCCGCTGAGGCACCTGCAGCAAGAAACGATCTTCGGTTCATCTTAGTCATCTGATTGGTACGTTCACGTAGGGGACTGAGTTCCAAAAAACTAAATCCTACGTCTTGACCCTGCGGTCCAGTACCGGACTGCGAACCGGCTCAGGGTTCCCCCGTCGGATTTCATCCGCGCGATAAACGCACCAGAACAGACCACTTTCAAAATCAGCGCCCGCTGTCCAGTTTTTCCGCGCAACGGCCCACATTCTGCGCACAAAAAGCTTCTGGTGAAACATTGGGAAATTTCGATCGTTGCCCACTAACCCTTTTAGAACACCATGGATGCAGGAGACTCGCAAAAACCGGCGATTTCATACCACTTTATTAGAAGATGAAACCCAAGTGGTCTAACCAATAGCTGGTCAATACAGAGGCTAACCACACCTTCAGGAGAACGGCTCGAAAGCTCTGCAAGTCCAGATGCAGGGGTTGATGATCATCCGACATCCAACTCGCCTCGCCACAGACGTTCGTCCCCTATACTGTTGCCCGCGCACCAATCACCCGCACCGTGTTGTGAAAGATATTCCACCGAGGAATGAGAGCCTTGAGGGACCAGAGAACGCATTCTAAACTCGCCGCCACGCTGGTAGCCGCGCTCCTCATCGCTCCCGGCTTCAAGTGCCATCTGTGCGCCCAATCCGCCGCCGAGAAGTCTGCCATGGTCGGAGACTCCCCCGCCGATCCCGGCCCCCGCGCGACCCTTAACCCCTCGACCAATCCCGTCCCCGTCAAGGCCGCCATGAAGCTCGTCGCCGACTGGCAGCTCGCCCGCATGACGGGCAGGTTCAGCCAGGATTGGACCATCGCCACCATGTACGCCGGCTTCATGGCCGCGTCCCGGACCTTAGGCGACCCACGCTACGCCGACCACGTCCGCCAGGTCGGCGAGCACTACCAGTGGACCCTCGGCCCGCGCCGCATCCACGCCGACGACCAGGCCATCGGCCAGTCCTACCTCGAGCTCTACCAGGCCCACCCCGACCCGAAGATCATCACCCCCCTCCGCACCCAGTTCGACGACGTCATGACCCAGCCAGACGACCCGAAAAAGGAAGTCTGGTGGTGGTGCGACGCCCTCTTCATGGCCCCACCCGTCTGGGCACGACTCTCCGCCATCACAGGCGACCCCAAATACGACGCCTACATGGACCACGAGTGGCACATCACCGACGCCCTCCTCTGGGACAAGCAGGAGCACCTCTTCTTCCGCGACGCCACCTACTTCGACAAGCGCGAGAAGGACGGCCAGAAGATCTTCTGGTCACGCGGCAACGGCTGGGTCATGGGTGGACTCGTCCGCGTCCTCGAGGTCCTACCCAAATCCGATCCCGGTTACCCCTTCTACCTCGAACGCTTCCATCAGATGGCCGCGAAGGTCGTGGCCTTGCAACGGCCCGACGGACTCTGGAGCCCCGGCCTCCTCGACGCCCCCGCCTACCCCCTCCCCGAAGCCTCCGGCTCCGCCTTCTTCGTCTACGCCCTCGCCTGGGGCATCAACCACCATCAACTCGACGCCAAAACCTACCGCCCCGTCATCGACCGGGCGTGGAAGGGTCTTATCGAAAACATCTACGCCGACGGCCGCCTCGGCTCCATCCAGCCCGTAGGCGCAGCCCCCGGAGCCTTCACCGCCGCCTCCAGCTACGCCTTCGGAACCGGTGCCTTCCTCATGGCCGGATCGGAGGTCGCGAAACTGCCCGCCGGACACATGAAAAAGTAGCTCGCCCTGTCACCTCAAAAATCGCGGACCGCATGAAGCTGACCTCATGACATAGTTAAGCCCATGAGGACAATCCAGCTTTTGTGGCGCATCGCACCACTCGTGCTTCCGACCCTGTGTCTCTCCGCCCTGGCCCAGCAGGCGGTCTCGCCGCGTCTTAAGACCGGCTTCGAGGCCATCCGCGAGAGCGATCTCCGCGCCAACCTCACCTTCGTCGCCGGCCCCGGCCTCCAGGGCCGCATGTCCCTCCAGCCCGGAGACGATGCCTCCGCCGAGTGGGTCGCCTCCGAGTTCGCCAAGGCCGGCCTCCAGCCCGCCGCCACCGACGCCCAGGGCAAACCCTCCTTCCTCCAGCCCATGCGCCTCATCGAGTACAAGCCCGATCCCACGGCGACCCTCCTCACCATCACCCGCCCAGGCGCCGCACCCCGGGAGATCCACGCACCCAACGTCTCCAGTTCCTTTCGTACCGATAACGATCTCTCGGGCGGCCTCGTATACGTCGGCTTCGGAATCACCGCCCCCGAGCTCGGCTACGACGACTACGCCAACGTCGACGCCCACGGCAAGATCGTCATCCTGATGGAGCACGAGCCGCAGGAAGACGACCCCCACTCCATCTTCAACGGCAAGGGCAACACCCGCTACGCCACGAGCCGCGTCAAGCTTCTCAACGCCCAGCGCCACGGCGCCATCGCCGCCATCCTCATCCCCGAACCCAACGCGACCCACGTCACCACCGCCAAACGCCTCTCAAGCGTTCTCGCCGGAGTCACCTCCAAACGCCTCACCCCACTCCCCCTCCAGGCCATCGTCGACGACGAGGTCACCATCCCCCTCATCACCGTCGCATCCGCCGTCGAAGACGATCTCTTCGCCCAATCGGGGACTACGCCAAAGGCCCTCCAGACCGCCATCGACCAGGATCTCAAGACCCACTCCCTCGCCCTCCCCGGCGTCGAGCTCCACCTCCAAACCCACAACCTCACCACCCGCACCGCGACCACCTATAACGTAGCCGCACTCCTCCCCGGCGGCGACCCCACCCTCTCCGCCGAGACACTCATCGTCAGCGGCCACCACGATCACAACGGAGCCTCCGACGTCGAGGAGCAGGACGGCCAGCGCCACCACGACGTATGGCCTGGCGCGGACGACAACGGCTCCGGCACCGTCGGAGTCGTCGAGCTCGCCCACGCCTTCGCCGCCAACCCGGCGAAGCCGAAGCGGTCCATCCTCTTCGTCGTCTTCGCGTCGGAAGAGCGCGGCCTCCTCGGGTCTTTCTACATGGCGCAACACCCGTTGCGCCCCCTCGCCACCACCCGCGCCATGGTCAACTTCGACATGATCGGCCGCGACGAAAAGCCCAGTCCCCAGACCGACAACGTCATCGACATTCCCGCCGACACCTCCAACCGCCTCAATCTCATCGGAACCCTCTACTCCCCCGACTTCCTCCACACCATCGAGCAGCAGGACAAGCAAGTCGGCCTGATTCTCGATGACCGCTATGAGCGCGATACTGCCCTCGGAATCTTCTTCCGCTCGGACCAGTTCCCGTTCATCCTCCGCGACATTCCGGCGCTCTGGTTCTTCACCGGCTTCCATCCCGACTACCACCACGTCACCGATACGGTCGACCGCATCGACTTCCCCAAGATGGTGAAGATCGTCCGCCTCGCCTACCTCACCCTCTTCACCATCGCCGACGAACCTCATACCCCGAAGTTCGTCGCCCACCCAGCCCTCGGCAGGTAGCCCCGGGTGGGTGTGACCACCCGCTTGCTACACTGGCCCGCATGCCTGACCTCACCCGACGCGACGCCCTCAAACTCGCTGCTGCCGCCCTCGCGCCGCTTTCTGCCCACGCACTCCCGGCGGACTCCCCCGCGATCCCTCGCTACGAGGTCTTCGAGGCCGCCTTGCGGGGCCCGTCCACTGGGAACCCGTTTGTCGAAGTCACCCTCGCCGCTACCGTCTCCCTCGGCCATCGCACGGTCCAGATCGACGGGTTCTACGACGGCGAGGGCACGTACAAACTTCGCTTCATGCCCGACACCGAGGGCGCCTGGATCTACACCACCCAGAGCAACGCCCCTGCCCTCGCCAACCGCACCGGAGCCTTCCTTTGTAGCGCGCCGAATCCCGGGGTCCACGGCCCCGTCTCCGTCCGCAACACGTACCACTTCGCCCACGCCGACGGCACCCCCTTCTTCCCCTTCGGAACTACCTGCTACGCCTGGATCCACCAGCCCGAGCCCCTCCAGCAACAGACCCTTCGAACGCTGGCCACAAGCCCCTTCAACAAGATCCGCATGTGCGTCTTCCCCAAGCACTACGAGTACAACCACAACGAGCCGGCCCTCTACCCCTTCGCCGGAACCCTCGGCCACTTCGACTTCACCCGCCCCAACCCGGCCTTCTTCGCCCACCTCGAGCGTCGCCTCGCCGACCTGCGCGCCCTCAACATCGAGGCCGACCTCATCCTCTTCCATCCCTACGACGACCCCGCTAAATGGGGCTTCGCGTCGATGCCCGCCGCCTCCGACGACCTCTACCTCAGGTATCTCCTCGCCCGTCTCTCCGCCTACCGCAACCTCTGGTGGTCCCTCGCCAACGAGTTCGACCTTATGCGTGCCAAATCCACCCAGGACTTCGACCGCCTCTTCCATCTCGTCGAGCAACACGACCCCGTCGCCCACCTCCGGTCCATCCACTACTCGAAGACCCTCTACGACTACGCCCACCCCTGGGTCACCCACGCCAGCCTCCAGACCATCGACTTCGACCGGGCCCCCGACTACCGCAACGCCTGGCAGAAACCCATCTGCTTCGACGAGATCCAGTACGAGGGCAATCTCAACAAGCGCTGGGGAAACATCTCCGGCGACGAACTCACCCGGCGCTTCTGGCTCTGCCTTATCCAGGGCTGCTATGCCACCCACGGCGAGACGATGCTGCCGCCTGACGCCACGCTCGACGAGGCCACTACCCCCACCCTCTGGTGGTCCCACGGCGGAGAACTTCACGGCACCAGCCCTGCGCGGATCGCCTTCCTCCGCAGACTCGTCGAGACCACGGCATCCGCCTCGGAATCGAACCCCGGCCTGACTCCATCCCCCGACCCCTACTACCTCAACGCCACCGTTGGAAACGCCAGGATGCCTCACCAGATCCTCTACTCCTTCGATCTTCACCAGCCCCTCTGGTACGAGTTTCCGCTGCCCGCGGGCACCTGGACCGCCGAGCTCCTGGACGCACTCGAAGGCACCACAACTCCTATTCCCGGCGCTCACACGGGCCATCCCCGCCTGCGCCTCCCGGCCCGGCCCTATGCCGCACTCCGCTTCACCCGCACACTCTGAATTTGAGCCGTTCTGCTGGAGTGTGGTTGGCTTCCTCAGGGCAATGTGGTCAGACCACTGGGTTCAAATCTTCTAATAAAGTGGTATGCAATCGCTGTTTTTTGCGTGTGTCCCGCATCCATGGTTTTCTAAACGGGTTAGCAGGCAACGATGTAATTTTCCCAATGTTTCACCAGGAACTTTTTGCGTGCAGAATGTGGGCCGTTGCATGGAAAAACTGGACAGCGGGCGATATTTTGAAAGTGGTCTGTTCTTGTGCGTTTATCGCGCGGCTGAAGCGCCGTCTGGAAACCCCGGAGCCGATTTGTAATGCGCCACCCAGACTCGGACCATGGTTCCTATGTGGCTTGCCTTCGGCCTTGAAGGCCACAGTAACCTGAAAACCGCAGCAACTATAGCGGATTTGGTGCTGGTGTAGAGGAAGACAAACGCAGATTCCCTACGGGAATGACAGACAGAAGGGCAAAGACCAATACAGCAAGGCTGACTTTGCTTTAGAGAAATGCTCTAACGCACTACGTTGTAGTTCAGCGTCATAATGCCCGCCCGGTAGACCCGGTGACCGGTCAGGGCGAGCTGCGACCGCACCGCCGGGGCCGGTAGCAGAGGGGTCCCACCGCCCAGCAGCACCGGCATCACGCTGACTTCCACACCATCGACCTCACCCATCTCCAGCAGTGAGTGGAACAGGTCTCCCCCACCCATCAGCCAGATATCCTTCCCACTCTGCTTCCGCAGTCGTTTTGCCCACGCCCGATCTACCTCCGGGACAATCTCGATCCCCGGATGATCCCCCGCCCGCAGCGTCCGCGAGACCACCACCGTCCTCCTCCCATCGAACGCCTTGCTGCCCAGCCGGGCCACCGCCGCCTCATACGTCGCCCGCCCCATCAGCAGCGTATCGAACTGAGACCACAGCGCGCCGAAGTCGATCTCCGGATCCATGACGATCCAGTCCGCCTCACCCTTCGGCCCGGAGATGTACCCATCCAGACTTACCGCAACGATGTATCGAATCCTCGCCATCGCTATCGCCCCCGACATCAGTCGCGATCGTTCCCATACACCGCGATCCCCTGCGCCACCCGGTACGCGATCGACTCCGCCCGCGCCGTATAGTCCGACTGCGGATACCTCTCCTTCATCTGCTGCGCCAAGGTCTGCGTCCGGGCCGCCGCCGCAACCGATTTCTTGTGATTCTCCTCGACCTCGTACATCGTCACCAGCGTCCCCTGCCGGATCGTCGCCTCGTACAGCGCCCGGGCCGACATCGGACCACCTGGAAACTGTCCCGCATACTTCTCGTACAGGTTCGATTCCAGCTCCGGACACTTCGGCAGCCCCTGCCAGTCGCCGCAGAGCTTGTTGTCGATCAGGTCGAAGGCTGCCTTCGCCGCCTGCGGAGTATTTGGATACAGCTTCATCACCCGCTTCAACTCACCATCGAACAACGCCGGCCGCAGGCTCGCATCCTGCTCCTTGGCCGATGGCAGCGTCGACTGATCGCGGCGGTCGATCTGCCACCGAATATCCGCCGACCGCCACGCCGCCTCCGCCGCCAGCGGAGACTGGGGATAGTACGTCGCCACCCGCCGATACAGCAGGTGCGCCTCGCTCGCCGCATCCTTGGGAGCATGTGGCTCTGCCGCGGCCGCCTCCAGGTTCGCCGCCGCCCCATACAGAATCACGTCCCCGTTCGGAGTCGCCGGCGTCACAATGCCCTTGTCGCGAATCCATCCCGAGGCCGGCGTCGGCTCATCGTCGGCAAACTCGGGCTCATCCCGGTCATCGGTCGAGTCCTTCACATCGGTATTCGCAAACACCCGCACCCATGGCCCCGACCGCTCGGCGATCACCACCTCGTGCCCCGGATTCACCAGCGCAGCCTTGGTCGAATCCGCATCGGGAGCCGCGTACACATCCGCCGGATGCACCAGCGTCGCCTTCGCCGAACGGTCATATCCCGACCGGTTATCCTTCCCCGGCCTCTGCGCAACAGCCTGAATCGTCACCAGAGAAAAGACCGAACCGAAGGCAAAGCATCGCGCAGCAAAAGTGAGAGATCGCATACGCCCATTAGACGACGGACAGCCCATCTTTGCACACGGAAACGCGTTCAGCGGCCCACGACCAACTCTCCCTCGAGCCTCTCCCGGAGCTCCGCCTCCAGATTCCCGCCACTCAGAATCACCACCACCGTCCCCACCTTCGGCAGCTGGTCCGCATGGTAGAGCGCCGCCGCCAGCGTCACCGCACCCGATGGTTCCGCGACCAGCGACGTACAGCTCATCAACACCCGCATCGCCGCCAGGATCTCCTGCTCCGACACCGTCACGATCCCGTCGACATACTCGACGATGTGCTCGAAGTTCAGCTCTCCCAGCGACTGCGTCCGCAGCCCATCCGCGATCGTCCGCGTCGTCTTCCCCGCCGGCCACTCCACCAGCGTCTTCGTCTCGAACGACTCCTTCGCATCCGCCGAAAGCTCCGGTTCCACCCCCCACACCTTGGTGCCCGGCGAGATCAGTTTGATCCCCGTCGCCGTCCCACTCAGCAACCCGCCACCACTCACCGGCGAGAGCACCAGCAGGTCGTCCGCAACCGAAGCCCCGGCAGCCTCCGCCACCTGCTCCAGAATCTCCAGCCCGCAGGTAGCCGCCCCTGCGATAATCCCCGGATCGTCATAGGGCGGAATGATCGTGTATCCGTGCTCAGCGGCAAGTTCCTCCGCCTTGAGCCTCCGCTCCGAGCTCGCCGGCCCTACGAAGACCACCTCCGCCCCCAGCGCGCGGGTCGCCTCGATCTTGACCGCCGGAGCGTTGTCCGGCATCACGATCACGGCCTTCGTCCCCAGCGCCCGCGCCGCATACGCCACCCCCTGCGCATGGTTCCCGCTCGAGTACGTAATCACTCCCCGCCCCAGCGCCGCTGGATCCTCCTCCGCCAATTGGGCAATCCGGTTGTAAGCCCCGCGCAGCTTGAACGACCCGATCGGCTGCGCGGACTCGTCCTTGATATAGATCGCGAACCCCGGTTCTCCGATCCCTGCCGCCCGCAGCCGCGCAGCCTCCAGCCGGACGAGCGGCGTTCTCAAAGCAGTCCCGGCAACACGCTTCTGCGCGGCACGAATGGCGGCAAGATCAATCAGGCTCATGAGAGGAATTGTAAATACTTCGCCCCCGCGCCCCTGCCGGGCCACACAAATATCGCCCATCTCCCAACCAGCCGTTACCATGGAGCCATGCCGATCCTCCAGGTCATCCTCCTTGCCATCGCGCAGGGCCTCGCCGAACTTCTCCCCGTCTCGAGCTCCGCCCACGTCGTCGTCGCCGAGAAGCTGATGGGCCTCGACCCCACCACGCCCCAGATGACCCTGCTGCTCGTCATGCTCCACACCGGAACCATGTTCGCCGTCATCGTCTACTTCTGGACGCAGTGGAAGAGCGCCTACTTCGCCTCGTCCGCCGCCTTCCGCGAGTTCGCCATCCGCGTCGTCGCCGCCACGGCCCTGACCGGAATCATCGGCTATCCGCTCAAGAAGATCATCGAAAAGATCGCCTTCCCCGGAGCCCCCAAGGCCGAGATCGAGCAGCTCTTCGGACGCCTCGACATCATCGCCCCCGCGCTCTTCGCCGCCGGCGTCCTTATCCTCATCGCCGGGCTCCGCGAGCGCAGGCAGCTCGCCGAATCCACCCCCACCCTCAACGAGGAGGGAGCCATTCTGACCCTGCCGCAATCCCTGTGGATGGGCGCTATCCAGGGCGTGTGCCTGCCTTTTCGCGGTTTCTCCCGCTCCGGAGCCACCATCTCCACCGGTATGCTGGCCCACGCCTCCAAGCACCGCGCCGAGCGTTTCTCCTTCGCGCTCGCCGTCGTGCTGACCCCGCCCGTCGTCTTCGTCGAGGCCCACCGCCTCCTCAAAGCCACCCACGAAGCCGCCGCAGCCGGCACACCCATCGACCTCCACGCTACCCTCATCACCAGCCTCCTCGGAGCCGTCTTCGCCTTCCTCGCCGGCCTGGTCGCCCTCAAGTGGCTCTCAAGCTGGCTCGAGTCCGGCCGCTGGTACCTCTTCGGAATCTACTGCATCTTGGCCTCGGTCGGAGTCTTCATCCTGCACACGCGCGGCTTCTAGAACGTCCACGTACCCTTCACGAACGAGCTTCGTGGCACCAGATAAGGCGTCACGAAGCTCGTTCCCCCGCCAAACTCCTGATGGCGTGGACTCAGCAGGTTCGTCCCACCCGCTTCCAATTCCAGCGCCCGGCCCACCTTGTGCGCCACATGCAGGTCCAGCCGTCGATAAGCGGGTACGGCGTCTCCACCGTTCCCGTATGAGTCGATCACAACCGGGCCCGCCGCCAGTCCCCCCACGTAGGAGATGACCGCATTGGCCGTCCAGCGCGCTCCCAGGGCCCACGATGCTATCCCCTTGAAGCTGTTGTGCGGTGTATTCCAGTCGTCCGTGATCACCACGCTTCCGGCGTCCACCTGCGTCGTGCGTGCTTCCATCCAGGCGTAGTTCCCCTCGAACGTCAGGTTCGAGAGCGGATTCCACTTCGCGCTGGCCTCGATTCCCCCAGTCTTCGCTCGAAAGCCGTTCGTGTATCCCACCACCGCAAACACAGCGGGATAGGGGACCGCCTGATAACTTGCCGTCGTCGCCGTCGACTGGATCCGGTGGTTGTCATTGAAAAATCCCGCCAGATCCAGCGTCAGGGAACTGCCGAGCCTTCGCCGGTAGCCGGCCTCATAGGCGATCACCAGTTCCGGTTTGAACGCTGGATTGCCCTGCAGCCTCCCGACCACCGGTAACCCGCCCATCTCTCCGAGGCTCAAAGGGATCTGCGCGTCCCTATCCTGCAGCGATGGTGCAACCGACGCGCGGGAGACCGACGCCCACACCGTCTGCGCCCGGTCCGGAGCCCAGAGGATCCTGACGCTGGGCTGCATCTGAAACCCGGCCAGCGTACCTTCCTGCAGCTTGCTTCCAACCGTCAACATCAGGCGCTTCGGCACAAGCCCGATCTCATCCTGCACAAAGCCGTCAACCAAGTAGTTTCCATAGTAGGGCAGGGCCGTCGGAAGAACCGCTCCTCCCACGTGATTGAGCGTGTAGCGAAACTCTCCCCCCCAGACAGCATCATGGCGCGGCCACGCCACATGGTGTTCCTGGTAGTCCAGGTCGAAGGACCTCGACTGCGCCAGACTAGCCAGTTCGTGCCTCACCTGCTCGTCCGTATACGCGGTGATCGTGCGGCTGGTCTTGTCCGTCCTGCATTCCCATGCCACCGTCGTGGAGCCGCCGTCCATGGATTCGTTCTCCATCCCATTCGGCCCAACGGCCAACGCGATGCCGGGAACGATCGTGCTCTTCAGCTTCCCGCCGTACGAGTCCCAGTTGACCGTGATCGCCTCCCGCTCGCTTCGGCTCCAGAGGGCCTGCCCCCCCACCCGCCACGTCCGTTCGCCATCGAAGGCATCCACCCCCGCGGCATCCACGAAAGGATTCCGCCGGACATACTTGGCGAAAGCCCGATAATGAAACCGGTCGCCCACCGCGCCTCCATAGCCAAGCAGCGCCACGTCGTCGATCCGGCTCGCAACCCCCGACACGATCATCCCGGTCGTATGCTGCGCCGGCTTCGAGATGATGTTGATCACGCCGTTCACCGCGTTCGTTCCCCACACGGCCGCCCCCGGCCCACGAATGACCTCGATCCGCTCCACAGCCTCCAGCGGAAGGTCGATCTGGTCCCAATGCGTTCCCGAATAGATCTCCGAATACACCGTTCTGCCATCGACCAGCACCAGCAGCTTCGACGCAAAGACGCTGTTGAATCCGCGCACGCTCACCGCCCAGGTCGACGCATTGATCTGCGCCACCTGCAACCCCGGAACCCCACGCAGCAACTCCGGAATGCTCGTCGCCGCCGACTGCGCGATCGCCTCCTTCGAGATGACGTACACCGCGGCCGGCGTCACCCACAGGTCCTGATCCTTGCGCGAAAACGAGTTCACGCTGATCTCGACCTGGGTCAACTGTTCAAGACTCAGCGACGAAAGGTCAGGAGAATGATCCTGCGCCGCGACAGCCCCCCACCCCGGCACACTCAACGCGCCCCAGAGCAAAGCCCCCATCACCCAGCAAACGCGTCGATGCGCATACACACGTCGCGATTCAAGCGCGCGGGCCCGGCGGCGCAAACGTGACGATGCACTGATCATGGGTCGAACGCTTGCCTCCACATCGTCTATCGGCCAATTTCGGGCCAAGGTGACGCGATAAGGGATCGCGCTTCCACCGCGGTCCATCTGCAGATACACTGCGCCGTCCCCCCCGGCGCCGTCCCCGCCGTCATCAGCGACCGATCCGATCGTCGACAACTCCCGAGCCAATCGTTACGATCGGGTGGAACACCACCGGCCCCCGACCAGTCTCGAGAGGGAATCATCCAGATGGCGATGCCAGTCTTTCATGCCATAGGGCCATCAAAGTTCATCTTTGCGATGACACGGAACCGCCGCCCGGCACGGCAGATTCCCTCGCCCCCCCGGGTCCCGATCGGTTACACTCTTCCACGGTACGGTCTACCCTCCAGGGGTGCTTTTTGATGTGGGCCTTACAGCGCTTCTGCTGGCATTCGCTTTACCTAGTTTTGACTTCTCTCCTTTTTTTGCCCAGTGTCGCGCGGGCACAGAAGAGCGCCCCCCTGACCTCCGCCGGGCTGGAACAGATCGCCGATCTGAACTTCGAAACCCTCGGCATCCGCGACCGCCTCCCCCACGATTCCATCTACGCCTTCACCCAGGACACCCAGGGCTTCCTCTGGATCGCCACCTACGGAGGCCTCTCCCGCTACGACGGCTACCGTCTCCGCAGCTACACCCACGACCCCCGCAACCCCCGTTCGCTCTTCGACAACAGCGTCCGCGTCGTCCTTCCGGCAGAGAACGGCGACCTCTGGGTCGGCACCGAAAACGCTGGAGTCTTTCGCTATCGAGCCGCCACCGACACCTTCGAAGCACTCCCCAACGCCCCCGCCCTCCTCTCCCGCAGCCGCATTTACACCATGGCCAGCGACCGCTACGGCGGAGTCTGGGTCGGAGGTCAGTTCGGTCTCGTCCACTTCAACCCGGCCTCCACAACCTACGAGATCTTCCCCTCCAGGCAGGACCCCGGCCCCTCCCTCCCCAACACCCTCCCCTTCGCCCAGATCTTCTCCGTCTATCTCGATCGCCAGGGAACCCTCTGGGCCGGAGGCTCCGGCGGCCTTCTGATCCGCCGCGCCGGAGCCTCCCAATTCGAGCAGGCCGGAGGCGTCGAAGGCCCCCACGAAGTCGGAGCCCACCCCTACGTCTGGTCCTTCCTCGAAGATCAGGACGGCCAGCTCTGGGTAGGCTGCGACCACTCCGGTCTCGGTCGCTACGATCCCCAGTCGCACCTCATCCGCGGCATCCCCCACATGGCCGGCCTCGACTCCGCCATCGGCTCCCACACCGTCCGCGACCTCGTCGAAATCCGCCCCCACGAGCTCTGGATCGCGACCTACGGTGGTGGCGTGATCACCTACCAGACCGCCACCGGCCGCATCCGCTCCTTTACCCGCGACCCCACAAAGCCCCTCCCACTCCCCAACAACTTCCTCCGCGATATCTTCCTCGATCGTTCCGGAGTCGTCTGGCTCGCCACCGATCAGGGCGTCGCAAGGGTCAACGCCTCCACCACCGGAATCTTCGAAGTCCACACCGCCCCGCTCCGCAACGGAATCCGCACGGAGAGCGAGATCCGCAGCCTCGGCAACGTCGCCGGCCAGGTCTGGGTCGGCTTCGATCAGGGCGAGTTCGGCCCCCTGGATTCCGACGGCCTCGTCCGCCCTATCTCTCCCGCCCCCGGCCTCCCGCCGGACCTCATCGCCCGCGGAGAGATCCTCGCCATCGGCTCCGTCGCACCCCGATCGGATGGCCCCCGAGCCACTGAGCCCCGAGCCAACGAGCCCCAGACCGTCTACGCCGCCGGAACCGGAATCTTCCTCGTCGACCTCCGCACCCGCACCTACCGCCCCCTCCCCGACCCCCTCATCGCCCGCGAGATCGTCAGCTCCCTCTGTCCCGACGGCGATCTCCTCTGGGCCGCCACCTACAACGGCCTCTTCCTCCTCAACCGCCGCACCGGCCAGACCAGGATCTTCCGTCACGACCCCAACGACCCCTCCAGCCTGCTCGAAAACGATGTCCGCGACCTCCTGCTCGGCCGCGATGGAAGGCTCTGGATCACCACCCGCTCCGGCCTCGCCATGCGCGACCCCGCCACCGGAAAGTTCACCTCATTCCTCCACGTCGAGAACGACCCCGACACGCCACCCAGCGACAACGTCCGCTCCCTCACCGAGGATCTCTCCGGCCATATCTGGGTCGGCACCAACGGCAGTGGCCTCACCGTCCTATCGAAGTTCGACCCTGCCGGCCACGCCGTCTTCCGCACCCTCAACGAATCCCAGGGTCTCCCCTCCAACACCATCCTCACCATCACGACCGGCAAAGACGGCCGCATCTGGACCAACACCTCCGGAGGCATGGCCGTCGTCAACCCCGACACCCTCGCCATCCAGGTCTACACCGCCGGCGATGGCCTCCGAGGGGTCTCGCAGAAGCTCTTCGGATCCGCCACCCTCGACGACGGAACCCTCCTCTTTCGTGGCCCCGGGGGCATCATCGGCATCCGCCCTCCCGAACTCGGCCGTCGCGAGGCGCGCGCACCCCTCGTCCTCACCCGCTTCGACACCACCTCCTCCGGAAGCGACACCCCCGTCCCACCCACCGATCAGCCCCTCCGCCTCGATCCCCGCCGCCGCTCTTTCCTCGCTGAGTTCGCCCTCCTCGACTACACCGACCCCGAAAGCACCCGCTACCAGTACCGCCTCGACCCCTTCGACGAGGACTGGCGGATGCCCGACGGAAACCAGCGCACCGCCATCGAGTCCGATCTCCCCCCCGGCCTCTACACCCTCCACGTCCGCGCCATCGGCCGCGGAGGAAGAGGATCCGAGGTCGAGGCCGAATACCAGATCCTCGTCCCCCAAAGCTGGGAGCAGACCCTCTGGTTCCGCGCCGCGATGATTCTGCTCCTGCTCCTGACGCTCCTCGTCCTCATCCGCGTCCGCACCGCTTACCTCGTACGCCGCCGCAATCAACTCGAGCAGGAGGTCGCACTCCGCACCGCCGAACTCCACGAAAAAGGCAGGCAGCTCCAGGAGGCCAACCGCCTCCTCAGCCAGATCGCCATCCGCGACCCCCTGACCAACCTCGTCAACCGTCGCCACTTCCTCGAACTCGCATCCGCGGAGCTCGTCCGCGCCCAGCGCAACGGACGCCTCTTCTCCATCCTCCTCATGGACATCGACCACTTCAAGCTCGTCAACGACACCTTCGGGCACCTCGTCGGCGACGAAGTCCTCCGCGGAGTCGCCGAGTGGATCTCCACCCTGCTCCGCTCTACCGACGTCCTGGCCCGCTACGGCGGAGAGGAGTTCATCCTCCTCATGCCCGAGACCGATGAGGTCCAGGCCGCCATCCTCGCCGAGCGAATCCGCGCCGAAGTCGAGTGGCGCCCCTTCATGGTCGAGACGCGCGAGATTCGCGTCACTCTCAGCATCGGCTGTGCCGAGGCCGACATCCGCGACACCGTCCCGCAACTCCTCGACCGCGCCGACAAGGCCCTCTACCGCGCCAAGAACGCCGGCCGCAACCGCACCGCAGTCTCCCAGGGACGATAGAAACCTCCCGTCCCGCTGATGCGTCGATCACACACCAACCGGCCATCCACCCCGCAACAACTGAGTGGTGGCGCCACAAAGCATCCCAGCCGCGCAGCCCTTACAGGCTATGCAGATAAGCGATGATGTGGTCGACCTCATCCGGAGCCAGCACATCCTTGAACGACGGCATCTTGTTCTTGCCATCGTGCAGAATCTCCCTGACCCCCGCCGGAGTCTTCCGCGGCTTGGGCCCCTTCATCACCCCGAACAGACTCGGCCCAAAGCGAACCTCACCCTCCGCCACCGAATGGCACTGCATGCACCGCTGCAGAAATACCTGCTGCCCCGCCGCCACATTCGCCGGAGTATAAGCCACAGCCCCGGAGGCCTTCCCGGCCGGCTTCGGAGCCACGGTGGTGGGTGCGGCAGTCTGTGCGGTCGTCTCCGCCAACATCCGGTTCGATAGGCTCAGCGTGCCAGCCGCCGCGATCCCAACCGAGAACGTCAGCAAGGCCACTGCAAGGGGTCGATTCATGTGTTCTCCAAATACCTGGGCAAACCGTGGGATTGTAGCCGAGGCCCCACGAAACAGGCTCTCCCGGCTGCGAACAATTCTAACGAATGCCAGCCGCATTGCAACCTGGGTCAAACATCCTTCTCCACCCCATAAACCCCAACCCCATCCGGAAGTTCCCCCGCCCCCTCAAGGCTCCAGCACCAGATCGCAGCCCCCGGAGTGGCAGTTCAGGAAACCGAACCGCACCAACCGCTCCTCCGCTCCCGCCGGAAAGAATCCCGCCAGCTTCGCCCCCTTGACCATCCCTTCGCCTCCCGCGAGGTCCTTATCCCCCGTCCGCAACACCCGCTCCACCCCGGCCGAGCTGAGCAGCATCTTGTACTCCGCCCTGCCATTCCGTCCCCCTGCCGAACCAAGCGGAATCGTCCGAATCGCCTGCACCGCCTCGGCCTCGCGGACGTCCCCTGCCTTCGGCCCCTTCCCGCCCAATGCCACGATCTTCCCCCGAATCCGAACCGCGTCCGGGCTCTCCTTCTCCTTCCGCCGACCAAGCATGTCGAACGTCGGAATCGTGGACATGGCCATCTCGTAAATCTTCATTGCTCCCGCCTTGTCGCCCTTCCTGGCCAGCAGGTCTCCCAGATGCTCCCCAACCTCCACGCGCTGCGTATTCTGCCACGCCGCCCGCAGATAGCCCTCCGCCTCTTCCGACCTTCCTTCCTTGAAGAGGATCCACCCCATCGTGTCCCACGTCGCTTCGATCAGGCCGCTCGTCCCCCGCAGCGTCTGCGTACTCTCGTCCAGCGTCCAGGCCTTGCTTTGGGTGGCCATCTTGTCCAGCGCCGCCCGTGTGCTCGCCTCGGCCAGCCCAAGCTGCTCCCCCGCCACCGCCAGTTCATACGCCGCCGAGTTCAGCATCCCACTGTTCTCCGTTGTGGTCAGCAGCGCAGTCAGATCTGCCTTGCCCTTCTCCTTCATCCCCGCCTTCAACTCCGCCACGGCCATCGCGAAGCGCAGATCCTCATTCCGCCGTTTCTCCGCCGATAGCCCCTGTATCCCCGCGTCGCCCGCGGCCACCGCTCCCTTTGGATCGTTCTCCGCCACCAGCGCATTCACCAGCATCGTCGTCGGCTGGAAGTCCCCGGGGTCCGCCGCAACCCATCGCCGGAGCACGGCGATCCCTTCCGCCGGCTTTTCCTGCTGGAAGTCGAGAGCCACAATCTGCTGGTACACCGCATACTCCTCCGGGTGCAGCGCCAACTCTTTCTCAAAGTCCCGAACTGCCTCCGTCATCTCTCCGCGTCGCACCGCCGCCAGCCCATACGCCTCCCAAAGCCCCGCCTGGCTCACATTCTTCGCCAGTGCCTCATCCAGCATCCGCGTCGCCGTGGTCACATCCGGCACCTGCAATGCCTCGTAAGCAGAAGCCACGAGCTTGGCCGCATCCTCACCCTTCTCCGCATCGCTCGCCCCTTCCTTCACCGCAGGAGCCACCGCAACCTCCGCCTTCCCCCCAGCCCGCTTCAACTGCACATACTGTTCGTTCCCAAGGTTCGCCGCGTCCGTCCACTTCTTGTAGCTCTTCCACTCCACCACCGGAACCTTCGACACCAGGATCTCGACAACGCGCTCCGCATACAGCGTCCCCTTGTCGAACCGGTACGTCATATCGAGATTTGCGTACGCCGAATGCGCATGGGTCGCCTCCGGAAGCTCCGCGCTCCAGCCCTCCGGAAGCTTCATCGCCGAGGTCGACCGCTCCACCCGCGGAACCCCCAGCCAGATCGATTGCACCGGAGGCTCCTTCTCATCCAGAACCGGCAGCGGCACCGGAGCCAGCTGCGCAATCGTCCGCAGATGCTCCCAATCGTTCCCCGCCTTCTCCCGGTGGTAGTCATACGCAATCGTCAACGGGTCCGCCGTATCCTCCGGCCGGCCGATCTCCGCATGGCTTGTCGTTCCCCCATATCCCATCCCCGATGACATCCGCTGCACAAACTCGTTGTACTGCCCCGGCGCGATCTGCCGCAGCACGGCCCGGACCGCCACCTCGTCGTCTCCACGCAGCGTCAGCTTCAGCTTCGAGTCCGAGACCCCATCCTTATCCAGCGCTCCCACCGCATCCATCTTCTGAAACGGCTTGAACGGCAACTCCGCCGGCGTCTTCTCCACCCGGGCCACCCCAACCTCCGGAACTACCAGCGCCGAGTGATCCCGGATCACGAACATCAGCGTCTCGTAAGGAGCCACCTCCGCCGTCGCATCCAGCCACACCGGCCTCCCGCCCACCTGCACATGCGTAATCAGGTGGTTGAACGCAGCCGGAGACGGCACCTCCGGGTTGAAACGCACCCCCGCCCCGATCAGCACCGCATCCGCCTTCAGCCCAAGCGCTCCCAGCATCGCCGCCAGCAACGTGTGCTTGTCCTTGCAATCCCCATACTGGTTCTCCAGCACCTCCACCGCCCGATGCGGCTGGTACCTCCCCACTCCGAACGCCACCCCGATATACCGGATCTGGGTCGCCACATATCCATAGACCGCCCGTACCTTCTCCTCCTCGGAAGCCTTCCCCGCCGTCACCTCCGCTACCTTCGCCTTCACCTCGGCTCCCGGCTCCATCCGGCCCGCCTCCAGCCCCCGATACCACGCACCCACTGCCTCCCAGCTCGGAAACGTCGTCCACGCGATCCCCGGAAGCCTGCCCTCCCGCGCATCCAGCTCCTGATCCGCCGTCCATACCTTCTTCTTCTTCGCCGCCGCCTCCTCCTCGGCCTCCTTCCCCGCCGTAGCCTTCAGATTGGACCCCGTCCACCGATAAACCCGCTGCCTCCCCTCGGCGGAAGTCGCCACCGTCTCCACCGCCTTCAGCCCCGGACTCCACACCTTCACCGTCTTCCCTTCCGGGACCCGCAGCTCCACCGCCTGCGACAGCACCACCGCGTCGTCGATCATCGTGTCCTGCCCCCAGAACTGCCCCGGAGCCTCCGCCCTCGTCCGCACGATCCTCGCCCGCCACTCCAGCTTGTCCCCCACCCGCAGGTTCCGGATCGGAATCTGCTTATCCTTCAGATCGCTATAGAACGGAGCCTCGCGCGTCACCTGCTCCGGCATCTCCAGCGCATCCCCCACCGGCGTCTCCACCACCGAACCGTCCCTGCGCCGCACCCGCGCATACTCGATCTCCACCCGCTCCGAGCTGCCTGCAAATGGAATCGAGACCACCCCAAGCTGCTTCACCGCAGCCTCCGACTGCACCCGCACCACGACCGTCCTCTGCCGCCACCCCGTCCCATCCGCCGCCATCGAGTACACATTCTCCGAGCTCTCGATCACAATCGATTCCCCGGCATATTTGTCGAACGGCAAGTTCGTCACGGGAATCTTGACCGCATCCGGAGCCTGGCAAAAAGCGCAGCCCAGACGAGCCACAAGGAAGAGCACAAAGAGGGAAAGTCGCAAAAGGGGAGTTCGCATGGGGTGTACAAGCTGTATAGCAGATTCCCGCCGCCCCGCCCGTCAAACTTCCCGGACCACGCCCGCCGCGCTCCAATTTCACCCAATCCCCGCCCCGCGATACAGTATCCCCATGCGTAAGCACCTCCTCATCACCGCCCTCACCCTCCTCGCCCTTCCCCCCGCTCCCGCCCAGCGCCTCTCCGCCGACGGAGCCCCCCAGACCTTCCAGTTCTTCTCCGAACAGTTCTTCTCCGACGTCTACTTCAAGTTCTCCCCCACCAACGGAACCGCCGCCGGCCTCCACCAGTACGACACCCAGCTCGAGGACTACTCCGCCGCCGAGATCCAGCGCGAGATCGCCGCCCTCCACGCCTCCGAGCACAAGATCGAAGCCATCCCACCCGACGCCCTCGACGCCTCGGTCGCCGCGGACCGAGAGATCCTCCTCAACAGCATCCGCTCTTCTCTCCTCACCCTCGAAGTCATCCGCCCCTGGGAGAAGAATCCCGACACCTACTCCTCCGGCATTGCGCAGTCCGCCTTCGTCATCATGAGCCGCGCCTTCGCCCCGCCTGACGCCCGTCTCAAATCCGTCGTCGCCCGCGAACTCCTCATGCCCCAGGTCCTCCAGGAGGCGCGCAAGAACCTCAAAAATCCGCCCCACATCTACACCGAGATCGCCCTCGAGCAGATCGACGGCAACATCAGCTTCTTCCAGAACGATCTCCCCACCGCCTTCAAAGACGCTACCAACCCCGACACGAAGGCCGCCTTCGCCAGGTCCAACGCCGCCGTCATCCAGTCCCTCAAGGACTACGCCATCTGGATGAAATCCGACCTCCTCCCCCGCTCCAACGGCGACTTCCGCTTCGGCCCCGACACCTTCCGCAAGAAGCTCGCCTACGACGAGATGGTCGACATCCCCCTCGACCGCCTCCTCCAGATCGCCACCGACGACCTCCACAAGAATCAGTCCGAGTTCGCCCGCGTAGCCAAGGAAGTCGACCCCACCAAAACCCCACAAGAGGTCCTCGCCCAACTCGCCACCGTCCATCCCCCACCGGACCAGCTCCTCCAGTCCTTCCAGAGCCAGTTCGCCGGCCTCATCTCCTTCATCAACTCCCACCACATCATCACCATCCCCAGCCCCGTCGAGCCCACCCTCGAAGAGACCCCACCCTTCATGCGCGCGACGACCCAGGCCTCCATGGACCCTCCCGGCCCCTTCGAGACCCACTCCACCACCGCCTACTTCAACGTCACGCTCCCTGAAAAGGGCTGGTCCGCCGAGCGCGTCGCCGAGCACATGGCCGCCTTCAACGTTGGAACCATCACCTCCACCGCCATCCACGAGACCTACCCCGGCCACTACGTCCAGTTCCTCTACCTCAACCAGTTCCCATCCAAGATCCGCAAGCTCCTCGGAGCCAACACCAACATCGAAGGCTGGGCCCACTACTGCGAGCAGATGATGCTCGACCAGGGCTACCTCCCCACCCTCACCGGCTCCCCTGACGAGCAACAGAAACAAGCCAAACTCATCCGCCTCGGCCAGCTCCAGGACGCCCTGCTGAGAGACGCCCGCTTCCTCGTCGCCGTCCGCATGCACACCGGCGTCGGAGGCCCGCTCACCACCGAAGAAGCCGCCGCCCTCTTCGTCAAAGAGGGCTACCAGTCCCCGTCGATCGGCTCCATGGAGACCAAGCGCGGAACCTCCGACGCAACCTACCTCTACTACACCTTAGGCAAGCTAGAGATCCTGAAGCTCCGCGCCGACGTCCAGGCCAGACAGGGAAGCGCCTTCTCGCTGGCGACCTTCCACGACGCCTTCATGCACCAGGGCTTCGCCCCCATCAAGGTCATCCGCAAATCCATGCTCCACAACGACACCCCGGTTTTGTAATAAATGGCATTTAGGCATGGTAAAATGCCATTCATGAATACCATCGCAGAGATCGACAAATCCGGCCGTCTCGTGGTGCCGAAGAAGATTCGCGACGCGATGCATTTGGTTCCCGGTACCCGCCTCACCCTCCATCAGGAGGGCGAAACCATCGTGCTGCGCCCCGAGTCCCAGGGTGGCGAACTCATCGAGAAAGATGGATTTCTTGTCTGGAGATCGAGCGTGCCCGTCACCTTCGATGTCGTCGCAGAGATCGAGCGTGACCGCGACGACCGCATGCAGGAGATCGTCGGCGACTGGATCAAGCTGTGATCTTTCTGGATACGTCCGTGATCGTCGCGGCCTCCTACGAACGGCATCCCCAGCACTCCGAATGTCTCAAACGGGTGAAAACCGCCCAGAGAGGCAGAGTTGCCTGCGCCGCCCACACCCTCGCCGAGACATTCGCGACGCTCACCCGTCTCCCGCTTGCGATCAAGATCTCGCCGGTTCAGGCCCTTCGGGTTGTCGAAAGGGTGAATAGCATCTTCAGCATCGTGACCCTGGATCCGACGGAGTATCTCGACACAATCACTTCGATCGGGCAGCGAGGAATCATCGGCGCAGTCGTATATGACGCTCTCATCCTCGCATGCGCCCGCAAGGTGAACGCAAACGCAATCTACACCTTGAACCTGAAGCATTTCCGTCTCGTTGCACCCGATCTCAGCGAACGAATCCTCACCCTCTGACCAGAAGGGTTCTCAGCAACGCGGAATCCCCCGCGATCAATTTTTCATAGCCAACTCAAGCCCACCCGGCATATTGTCATCCCAGCCTCACAATCCCCATGGAGACCACCCTTTGAAGATCGCCATCCTCGTCTCTCGCATCCTCCTCGGCTTCGTCTTCGTCTTCTTCGGCGCCAACGGCATCCTCCATTTCATGAACCCGCCCATGCCCCCAAGCGACGCCGCCACCTTCGCCACCATCCTCACCGAGCACAAGTACATGACCTTCGTCGCCCTCCTCCAGGTCATCGGCGGCCTCCTCCTGCTGGTCGGCCGCTTCGTCCCACTCGGCCTCACCATCCTCGCCCCGATCCTCGTCAACATCCTCCTCTTCCACATCTTCCTGCTGCCCCAGGGAATCGTCCCCGGCCTCGTCTGCAGCCTCCTCGAGATCTTCCTCATCTGGGCCTACCGCCTCAGCTTCCGTGGCCTCTTCGACGCAGCCCCCGAGGTCTCCTAGCCTCACGCCAGCCCCCGATATCATCGAGGCGATTGAAAGCACAAAGCCCGGCCCCGCGCCGGGCTTCCGTGTCTGGCCTCAGCCATCCCGCTCCCGCCGTAACATCCTCATCCAACCCACTTTGCTACGATGAATCTCTAAACCACATCTGACGGGAGACACCCATACCGATGCCCACCCCGCAAAAGATCCGCAAGGCCGTCTTCCCTGCCGCCGGCATGGGAACCCGTTTCCTCCCCGCCACCAAGGCCACTCCCAAGGAGATGCTCTGCCTCGTCGACAAGCCCCTCATCCAATACGGAGTGGAAGAGGCCGTCGCCGCCGGATGCACCGAGATCATCATCGTCACCGGCCGCGGCAAGACCACCATGGAAGATCACTTCGACCGCTCTCCCGAGCTCGAAGCCTCCCTCGCCGCCAAGAATAAGACCGCCCTGCTCGAGATCGCCCGCTCCGTCTCCCGCCTCGCCAAGGTCGTCACCGTCCGCCAGCCAGAACCCCTCGGCCTCGGCCACGCGGTCCTCATGGCCAAGGAGCTCGTCGGCAACGAGCCCTTCTGCGTCCTGCTCCCCGACGACATCGTCGACGCCAGCATCCCCTGCATGAAGCAGATGGTCGAAGCCTTCCACGAGGTCCAATCCTCCATCCTCGCCTCCGAGGTCGTCGAAGGCCCCGCCATCTCCGCCTACGGCTGCCTTGATTGCTCCCCCCACCCCGGCAACCCCCGCCTGCACGCCGTCCGGGACCTCGTCGAAAAGCCGAAGTTCGAGGACGCACCCTCCCCCAACGCCATCATCGGCCGCTACATCCTCACCCCCCGCATCTTCGAGATGATCGAAGGCATCACCCCCGGAGCGGGCGGCGAGCTCCAGCTCACCGACGCCATCAAGGCCCTCCTCCAGCACGAAAAGGTCTTCGGCTTCTCCTACCAGGGCAAGCGCCACGACGCCGGAGACAAACAAGGATTCCTCCGCGCCACCGTCGAGCTCGCCCTCAAACACCCCGACCTCGGCCCGGGCTTCCGGAACTGGCTCCAGGAGCAGACCTTCTAGCGTGAAAGTCACCCAGGCCGTCTTTGGCGTCTTCCATCACTTCGAGTTAGGCCGCGAGCTCGAACGTCGCGGCTATCTCGAGCGCATTTATTCCACCTGGCCCTGGCAGCGACTGAAGCGCGAAGGCCTCCCCCACTCCCGCGTCGAGACCTTCCCCTGGCTGCACACGCCGGAGATGCTCCTCCAGCGCGCCAAACTCCTCCCCCGCGTCCTCAGCGACGAACTCGGCTATGCGAACGCCCTCCTCTTCGACGAGTGGACCCTCCGCCGCATCCAACCCTGCGACGCCTTCATCGCCATCTCCGGTGCCGGCCTCAAGACCGGTCGCCACGTCCAGCAGCGCGGCGGAGTCTTCGTCTGCGACCGAGGCTCCTCCCACCAGCGCTATCAGGAGCAGATCGTCAGCGAAGAGCAGCGCCGCTGGGGAATCGACGCTCCCGTCTCCGACATCCGAGACACCCTCCGCGAAGAGCAGATCTACGATCAGGCAGACGCCATCACCGTCCCCTCCACCTTCGCCCGGCGGTCCTTCATCGAGCAAGGAGTTCCCCCCGAAAAGCTCCACATCATCCCCTACGGAGTCCGCCTCGAAAGCTTCTCCCGCGTCGCCGAGCCCCCGAAAGACCGCTTCGAGGTCCTCTTCGCCGGCTCCGTCACCGTCCGCAAAGGCGTACCCTACCTGCTCCAGGCCTTCGAGCGGCTTCAGCACCCAGCCAAACGTCTCCGCATCGTCGGCACCGTCCCCGACCTCATGAAGCCCGTCTTCGCCCGCCTGCCCCAGCATCAGGTCGAGTTCCTCGGTTCCGTCCCCCAGTCCAGGCTCCCACTCATCATGAGCACCAGCCACGTCCTCGTCCTGCCCTCCATCGAGGACGGTTTCGGTCTCGTCCTGGGCCAGGCCCTCGCCTGCGGATGCCCTGTCCTCGCCTCCGACAACACCGGAGGCCCGGACCTCGTCACCGACTCCCGCGAAGGCTTCATCGTCCCCATCCGCGACGTCGAAGCCCTCACCGACCGCATGCAGCGCCTCGCCGACGACCCCGCTCTCCAGCAGCGCATGAGCGAAGCCGCACTCCAACGCGTCCATCACCTCGGAGGCTGGACCCAGTACGGCGACGCCTGGGTCACCCTCCTCGAGAGCCTCATCCGCCGCCCCTGACACCCATAGGCACCAACCCACCGACCATAAATCGGGTGCCCCACCTTCGCGACACGTCTCATCGTCGCTAAGGTGGGCCGGAGCCGCACCGCGCCTGCTGGAAGCCACTCTCCCACCAAAGCGTCAGCCCAAACCCAATCAATATCCCGGCGGATAGTAGCGGTATCCATAAGGCACATACACCCGCGGAGCCGGAACATACGGATAGTAGACCTGCGGCTGATACACCACCGGAGCCTGCTGCTGTGGAGCCGCATACTGGTTGAACACCTGCACCGTCGTCGGCTGAGGCTGAGGAGCCGGAGTGTTGTACTGGTAGATCACCTGCTGAGGGGCCGCAGGAGCAGGAGCCACATATTGCTGCGGCTGCTGCGCATAAGCCTGCTGCCGCTCAATCAGCGCCGGAGCCTGCTGCTGCATCGGCTGCTCCCGGTCCGGAACCCCCACATCGTCCATCAGCTTCAGCGTCAGCCGCGTCTCCGGCTTGATCACCGGGCTCGGACCCCTCCGCGGAAGGTTGATCAGGTCGATCGGCCAAAGCACCGGAATCAGCCACTCCACCGTATCCCTCACCGGGTGCCCATTCCCCAGGATCTTCCCATCGTTATCCACCCTGTAGTTCGGAACCGAGACCACCCGCGCCGACACCGGAATCACGGTATCCGGCTTCACGATCATCCGGTCGAACCGCAGCTCCATCCATCCCTTCCCCACCAGATGCCCAGGGTCTTTATAGGCCTCGAAGTGCCCCACCATGTAGCTCCCCCACGGAAAAGTCGACCGTCCAAACTTCTCCTCATGGCTCATCTGGCAAAGGATCGGGTCGCCGATCGCCGTCGTCTTCGAAGAGATCTTCGAGTCCGAAACGATGCACTGGATCAACGATCCGGCCGGAATCATCTGCTCCGCGACGCCCGTAACCGGAGCCATCAGCGCAAGAGCGGGGAGTGCAAGCAATCTGATTAATCTTGGAGTCATGGGGTGGGCCTCCGTACACGCTCCACTCGGGGGGGAGCCTGTTGACGTACATGCCATACATTCCGGCCCACATGCACCAGACAGGGTCGGCGCTGCTCAGGAGGAGAAGACGGGAACCCGGCACCTCAAACCTCCGAAGGCCAGCGCATCCCATCGTTTGACATCTGAGTTCGCCGCCAGCTTAGCACAGACCATCCGTGGAATTCCCCATAAATCGTCCCTCTTTTCGCCACATCCTTCCCGAACCCGATTCAGGTTCGCCGCCCACTCATCCCGCCTTTGCCTTTCTGTCTGTCACTCTCGAAGGGAATCTGCGTCTGCACCTCCCGCACCCGCCCCGGCCCCGCGAATCAAGTAAAGTAGTCCAAGCAACCACCACAATCACACCCCAGCCCCACGCGGGAAGACGCTCGTCTCCTACCCCGACAAAGAATCCCAAAGAAGCCAAAGAATCCAAAGGAGCCCGGATGAACCGCCGCA
The DNA here is from genome assembly GCA_026225095.1 of bacterium. Lineage (GTDB taxonomy): Bacteria > Acidobacteriota > Terriglobia > Terriglobales > Acidobacteriaceae > Edaphobacter. The sequence goes on along the minus strand of JAMFSC010000108.1, from coordinate 27,643 downwards.
CCTTCCTCCAGCAGGCCGCCTCATCCGCCGCCGCCCTCTCCCTCACCGCCTGCACCCCTCGCAAACCCATCCTGGCCGCCGCCCCGCAAGCCCCCCCGCTCCCCCCCTACGACCCCGTCCCTCCCATCTACCCCATCCGCGCCCACGAAGACCGCCTCTTCCGCATCACCGTCTGCCTCCGCCCCTTCCGCCCGCAGGGCCCCCGCCTCGACACCGAACAGGTAGCCGGCAAGCTCGTCGTCCACAACTACGGCCACGGCGGCTCCGGCTGGTCCCTCTCCTGGGGATCCTCCACCATCGCCGTCCAGAAAGCCCTCTCCAACGGCGACCGCGACATCGCCGTCATCGGCTGCGGAGCCCTCGGACTCACCTCCGCCATCCTCGCCCAGCGCGCCGGAGCCCGCGTCACCATCTACGCCAAGCAACGCCCACCCGAAGTCCGCTCCGCCCGCGCAACCGGCTCCTGGACCCCAGACTCCCGCATCGCCTTCACCAAAGACGCGCCCCCCACCTTCGCCGCCCAATGGGAACAGATGGCCCGCGCCTCCTGGTCCATGTACCAGTCCTACCTCGGCCTCCCCGGCAACCCCATCGAGTACAGCGACCGCTACGTTCTCTCCGGCGACCTCGGCGCCCCCATCCCCATCCCCACCCCCCAGCCCACATCCCCCCGGCCAGAACTCGGCTTCGCCCGTTACGAACACCTCATCGCCGACATCACCCCCCACCTCGAGGAGCTCCCCCCCTGCTCCCATCCCTTCCCCGTCCAGCACTGCCACCGCACCACCAGCCTCCAGTTCAACGTCGCCGACTACTCCCGCCAGCTCCTCAACGACTTCTACATCGCCGGAGGCAAGATCGAAACCGTCGAGTTCCACACCCCATCCGACCTCATCACCCTCCCCCAGAAGGCCATCATCCACTGCACCGGCTACGGAGCCAAGGCCCTCTTCAACGACGCCTCCATCGTCCCCGTCCGCGGCCAGATCGGCTGGCTCATCCCCCAGCCCGAGGTCAACTACGGCTTCTACTACCAGCAGCTCAACATCCTCGCCCGCCGCGACGGAATCGTCGTCCAGTCCAGCGAGCAGGGCGAAGCCAGCGGATGGAACGACGACAACGAGACCCCCGACCGCGCCGAATCCGAGCGAGCCGTCCGCCGCCTCGCCGCCCTCTACGCCCGCATGAAGCCCCCCGTCACGCACGCCTGACCGCGACCATCGGGAGCGCCCTGCGAAGCGGTATACAAGTCACGAAGGTCTTGCCGAAGGCCCCGTGACCGCCCCACGCGCAGTGGGCCCTTGCCGTTAGGCCATATTGCCTGCTGGCACAAAGTCGGGTGCCCCACCTTCGCGACGCGTCTCATCGTCGCTAAGGTGGGCCGGAGCGCCACGGCATCCAACCCGGAACCCCACACCTTCAGCGAATCCGCTCTACCGCTGTGGCCCAGCCACGGTCGCCACCTTCCCCGCATTGATCGGTACACAGGGCTGTACCTCCGCCACCTCCCCCGGCAGCGCCACCCGCCCCGCCATCCGCATCTGCCCCGCCGGACAAGCCGCCAGCAACTGCACCGGAAGCAAATTCTTCGGCAAAGGAGGAGGCTCCACCGGTCCCGCCAGCTTTGCATTCGCCTTCGCTCCCGGCCACGCATAGGGAACCTTCCGCGTGCTCCCGAACCCCATCACCGGGTACTTCGAAGGCAGCAGGAAGTCTCGATCCACCAGCACAAACGCCGGCTCCTTCTTCTTCCCCTTGCCCAGCAGCGGCCGGTCGGAATAGATCTGCAGCGTGTGATCCCCCACCGTCACCGTCAGCGTATGCCCGTCGAACGCCGTCGCCTGCTGCGTAGCCCCTGGAAACGTAACGTTCGAAACCACCGCCGTCCCAATCCCCGGAGCGTACACATAGATGTACTTCAGGTCGGAGATGTCATAGTTCAGCGCCGCCTTCCCCGTCATCCCATCCACCGTCAGCGTCCCCCGGCTGATCGCCACCGACACCGTCTTCGGAGGCTTCTCCTTCTTCACATGGATCCTCTTCCCATGCTCGTCATAGCCCATCTCCGTCGCCGTCTGCATCACCGGCTTGCCCCCGTCGTCGAACAGCGGATGCCCTTTCTTATCCCGCTGCTGTCTCACCGGCGCATTGAACATCGGCTTCCCATCCGGATCGAGCTGCTGCTTTCCCTCCTCATCCAGAATCGGCGTCGGAGCCAGCTCGACCACCGTATTCGGCCCCGTATACTCCACCTTCCCCTTCTTGACCTTCTGGGCGGCCGTATTCGGCTGCACCGGAGCCGCAACCTGCACCTGAGCCGCCGGAGCACCATCCTGCCCCCGCCCCACCCCACCCTGCATCCCCAGCAGAGCGGCCATCCCAGTCAAAATCAGCCGTCGAACCATCGCAGCAGACCTCCAGATCAATAACCGCAAACCCCAAAGCGGGGTGATCGTTCAAAACGCATGCATTGAAAAGAGTCAGGCAGGAGCAGCATATCCCCGAACGCACTCCGTCGGATTGCATCTTTTAGGCAAATCGTTTCCGTCGCTAAAACCATACCCGCCAGGCCACCACCGAATGTAAAATCCGGCCCAGGCCCACGCCCCAGCCCTCGCATCCACCCCATCCTGCATCACACCATCCAGAACGAAAACGGAGAAAACATGTCGACAGCAGCCCCCGCCATCACCCGCGAAAAACTCATCGATCTTCTCAACGAAGACCTCTCCCGCGAGTACCAGGCGATCATCGCCTACGGCAACTACTCCCAGGTCCTCAAGGGACCCCAGTACATGAACATCGCCGGCGAGCTCGAGGTCCACGCCAAGGAAGAGCTCGAACACGCCCTCAAGATCGCCTACCAGATCGACTATCTCGGCGGCATGCCCTCCGTCACCCCCAAGCCCGTCAAGACCTCCGAAAAGGCCGAAGACATGCTCCGCTTCGACCTCGAAAACGAGACCGAGACCATCCGCCAGTACCGCCGCCGCGTCAAGCAGGCCGACGAGCTCAACGAGTTCGCCCTCTCCGAGACCATCCGCGAGATCCTCACCGACGAGCAGGACCACCTCGTCGCCCTCGCCACCGCCCTCAACCAGGATCCCCCCAACGTAGGCATCGCCGACTAATGTGTCGCAACCAAGCCGGGTGCCCCACCTTCGCGACACGTCTCACCGTCGCTAAGGTGGGGCGGACCACCACAGCTCCAGGCCCCCACGCTCTACCTCCCCGCCACCCCCGTAAAGATATTCTTCGGACACATCGCATGAACCCCCACATTCCCATCCACCAGCTGCGTAATATCCAGGTCTACCGCCACGCTCGATAGCATGTACGCATCGTCCCGCGTCATATGCTTCTCCTCCACCAGGAAGTCGATCATCTCCCGTAGCGCATGCTCGGTCGCCTCCTTCAGATCCGGGCTGAAGCCCATCGTGATGTAGTGCGTCGGAGTCTCCGCCCTCGGCCACGCCATCGCCTTGTTCTTATGCACCACAAACCGGAACGTCCCTGTCAGAAACGTCTCCATCGCGGTGATGTCGACCTCACCGTTCCCCTGCCCCGCGTGCCCATCTCCCGCGACAAACAGAGCGCCCTTCGCTGCGACAGGAATGTAGAGCGTAGTCCCCGCCACCAGCTCCTTGTTATCCATATTTCCCGCATGAGCAAACGGCGGAGCGCTATCCACCCGCCCCGCCCCCGGAGCCACGCCCATGCTCCCAAAGAACGGATGCAGCGGAATCTCGATCCCCGGCGCAAAGTGTCCGATCATCTTCACCCTGTCCAGTGGAATCAGCCTCTGCCGGCTATAAGGGAACTCCATCGGCAGAAACCCCCGGTGCAGCCCGAACCCATTGCATGCGAAGTTCGCATCGATATCCACCTTCAGAATCTGCACCTCCAGCACATCCCCCGGCTCCGCCCCCTCGATCGCCACCGGCCCCGTCAGAATATGCCCACCCGGCCCTTTCTCCTTCTCCGGATACCCCTTGTACACCGCATCGTTATAGAGCGGTATATCCTCCGCCTTGACCCCCCGCTCAATCAGCCGATCCGTCGGACCGCATGTCGACAGCGTCTGAATCTTCACCGTGTCGCCGCTATGCACCGTCACCGCCGGCTTTGCATTGGCCGCATAGTGACCCCACTCCACCGTCGCCGGCGTAGCCAGCACTGTGTAATCGTTCGCCATCATCACACCCGGCGAAACCAGAAGAAGACCGCAAAGCAGAGACAAAGAACGCATATTCAAACCCTCACCTGGATCAAGATAAGCTGCGATTGCACGCAGCCGGTGCCCTCGCGTAGGGGCCTTTGCTTTTCTGTCTGTCATTCCCGCAGGGAATCTGCGTTTGTTCTCTTCTACACCACCACCAAATCCCCTCCAAAAAAACCACGGAACTTTCCCCGAACCACACCCGTACTCCTCTTGACAGCCTAGTGGAGACCAACCACCAGCCCCTTCAACCGGAGAACCACCACCATGCCCGAGAAACCCACCGACCTCGTCCAGGGAACGCTCGAGATGCTCGTCCTCAAGACCCTCGCACTCGAACCCATGCACGGCTATGGAATCGCCCTCCGCCTCGAGCAGGTCTCGGACGGTGCCTTCCGCGTCAATCCCGGCTCCCTCCTCCCCGCCCTCAGCCGCATGGAGCGCGACGGCAGCATCCAGGCCGAGTGGCGCGCCACCGAAAACAATCGCCGCGCCAAGTACTACATCCTCACCCCCCAGGGCCGCAAAGCCCTCAAGACCGAGACCGCCGCCTGGGGCCGCCAGATCGCCGCCATCAACCGCATCCTCGAAGCCTAGCGCCTGTTTCTGCTGCAGCCGTCTTTGCCTTTCTGTCTGTCATTCCCGCAGGGAATCTGCGTTTGTTCTCTTCCACACCGAACCCGTTCCAAGGGAGACCCCCAATGTTCAACCACCTGAAATCCGGCCTCCGCGCCCTCCTCCACCGCAACCGCCGCAACGCCGACATCGAAGAAGAGCTCCAGGGCTTCCGCGAAGCCGCCGTCCAGGAAAAACTCCGCCGCGGCATCCCACCCCACGAGGCCCTCCGCCAGGCCATCGCCGAGACCGGCCCCGCCGAATCCGTCCGCGCCCAGGTCTGGAACGCCGGCTGGGAGTCCACCGCCGAATCGCTCTTCCGCGACCTCCTCTACAGCCTCCGCCGCCTCGCCCGCACCCCCGGCCTCGTCCTCGTCGTCGTCCTCTCCATCGGCCTCGGAATCGCCGCCAACGCCACCATCTTCTCCATCGTCAGCAAGATCCTCCTCCGCCCCGCCCCCGTCGGCGACCCCCACACCCTCACCACCGTCTACCTCGACGACGACACCGGTGGGTGCTGCAACTCCCTCTCCATGCCCAGCTACCAGGACCTCCGCGACCACGCCAGGTCCTTCTCCGGAATCTCCGCCTACGTCGATCTCCTCCCCGCCTCCATCGGTGGCACCGGCGAGCCCGAACGCATCTGGGGCCAGGCCGCCACCACCAACTTCTTCGACGTCACCCAGCTCTCCCTCCCCCTCGGCCGAGGCTTCTCCCCCGCCGAAGACACCTCTCCCGTCATCGTCCTCGGCTACGCCCTCTGGCAGCACCGCTTCGCCGCCGACAAGGCCATCCTCGGCAAAACCATCCTCCTCTCCGGCCACCCCTACACCGTCATCGGAGTCGCCCCCCGCAGCTTCCGCGGCATCGACCTCCTCCTCGACCCCCAGTTCTGGGTCCCCCTCGGCGATCTCCCGCAGCTCGCCACCAATCCCCCCGACCCCTCCCGCCGCGACTGGCACTACCTCCGCTCCGCCGCCCGCCTCCAACCCGGCGTCACCCAGTCCCAGGCCTCCGCCGAACTCCACGTCCTCGCCACCGACTTCGCCCGCCAGTACCCCGCCACCGACAAGGGACACGGCTTCCGCCTGATGCCCGGCGGATCCATCGGCCCACGCGACAAGCGCAGCATCGAGCTCTTCCTCGCCTCCCTCTCCGTCGTCGTCCTCCTCGTCCTGTCGATCGCCTGCGCCAATGTAGCCAACCTCATGCTCGCCCAGGGAGCCCGCCGTCAGCGCGAGATGGCCGTCCGCGTCGCCCTCGGAGCCACCCGTGCCCAGCTCATGCGCCAGCTCCTCCTCGAAAGTCTCACCCTCGCCCTCGCCGGTGGAGCCGTCGGAGTCCTCCTCTCCGTCGCCGCCACCTCCGCCCTCTCCTCCTTCCGCCTCCCCGTCCCCATCCCCATGGACCTGTCGGTCGACCTCGACTGGCGAACCCTCCTCTACTCCCTCGCCCTCTCCCTCGTCGCCGGATTCCTCTGCGGAATCGTCCCCGCCTGGAGTGCGTCCCGCCCCCACATGCCCAACGCCCTCAAGGGTGAAGACGCCAACACCCGCCCCGGCCGCCGCTTCAAGCTCCGCGACCTCCTCGTCGTCGCCCAGATCTCCCTCTCCCTCATCCTCCTCTGCGCCGCCAGCCTCTTCCTCCGCAGCCTCCAGCGCGCCGCCCAGATCGACCCCGGCTTCCGCTCCACCGGAATCCTCATCCTCGCCATCGACCCCCAGGTCCACGGCTACACCCCCGCCCGCACCGCCCGCTTCCTCGCAACCTTGCGCGACCGCGTCCTCCAACTCCCCGGAGTCCTCTCCGCCACCACCACCGACGGAGTCCCCCTCTCCATGGGCCACCGCTCCGACGGCTTCTCCGTCCCCGGCCAGCCCAGCCAGCAGGAGCCCCCCTCCGTCGAGCTCTACATGGCCAGCCCCGGCTACTTCGAAACCCTCGGAATCCCCCGGCTCTCCGGCCGCGACTTCACCCCGCAGGACACCGCCCCCACCATCACCGACCCAAAATCCAAATCCAAAGCCCCCATCGCCGCGGTAGTCAACGAAGAGTTCGTCCGCCGCCTCTTCCCCCACCAGAACCCCATCGGCCAGCGCGTCAACGGAGCCGGAACCCCCTACGACATCATCGGCGTCGTCAAAGACACCAAGTCCCGCACCATCGGCGAAAACCAGCGCCCCGTCCTCTACCGCGCCCTCGCCCAGACCATCCCCGCCGACCCATCCGGCGACGGCTACCAGATCATGATCCGCTACGAAGCCGACCCGACCTCCCTTACCACCCTCGTCCGCTCCACCATCCGCGACCTCGACCCCACCCTCGCCATCTTCAACATCCAGACCATCGAGCAGCACCTCAAAGACGCCCTCTTCCTCCCCCGCCTCGTCGGAACCCTCTTCACCGTCTTCGCCGCCATCGGACTCGCCCTCGCCACCATCGGCCTCTACGGCGTCATGAGCTACTCCGTCAGCCAGCGCACCAAGGAGATCGGCATCCGCATGGCCCTCGGAGCCCGCATCGAATCCGTCCAGCACCTCCTCCTCACCGAAGGCATGCGCCTCGCCCTGGCCTCCATCGCCATCGGCCTCCCGTTAGCCCTCGCCGCCTCCAAACTAGCCACCACCATGCTCTACGGAGTCCACCCCTACGACGCCATCACCTTCACCCTCGTCCCCATCCTCCTCACCGCCGTCTCCCTCCTCGCCTGCTACCTCCCCTCCCGCCGCGCCTCCCGCATCGACCCCATGATCAGCCTACGCGCCGACGGCTAGAGCATCGCTCCGAGAGCAACAGAGCAAGAGCGTAAGAGAGCAATTGCGCAAGCGAATAAGAAGGCAAGAGAGCGCCAAGACATTCGTCATCTCGACCGAAGCGAAGCGAAGTGGAGAGACCCCCGTATTGGCTGTTGCCGTTGCTTCCGCCCTTGCCTTTGCCCTTGCCCTTGCCCTTGCTCTTGCTCTTGCTCTTGCTCTTCTGTCTGTCATCCCCGAAGGGAATCTGCGTTTGTCTTTGTGGCAAGAAAAAATGGACGACCCGCCAGGGCCGTCCATCCATTTCCTAAAGCAGCGAAGGGTTAGAACTCCAACCGAGCCCCCAACTGAATCGTCCGTCCTCCGACCTGCGTGTCCGAAATCTTCGTACCAGCATTCTCGGGGAAAGCGATTCCCGGTTTCTGCCCGGGAGCCGTCGCCAGATCGCCCGCAGGAGGCTTGAAGCTGGCATGGTTGAACGCATTCGTCGCATCCGCCCGAATCTGCAGCTTGACCCCCTCGTAGAGATCGAACTTCTTTCCCGCCGAGATGTTCACAAGCTCGATCCCCGGCCCATACACACTGTTCCGCCGCACATTGCCATACGTTCCATTCGCTGGCAACGTGAAGGCTGTGGGGTTGTACCACTCCGCGATACTCCGACCATTCCTCGGCGTGACGGGTAGTCCCGAGTAGTTAGGAAACACTCTGCCCGCTTGGGAATAGCTCACTGCATCCGAAGCAAACACCGAGAACGGGTTCCCGCTATTGAGCTGAATCGTGCTCGCCACCTGGTAACCGCCGATCACCTTATCCAGAAGGTAGTTGTGATTCAGGAAGCGCCGCCCGGCTCCGAACGGAAGCTCATACACCACATTCCCCTTGAAGGCATTGCGCACGTCAAAGTTCGAGTTGCTGTAATTCAGACCCGGGTCGCTTCCATTCTGGAAATCCTGCGCCCCGCCCCTTCCTCCCCACGCCGACGAATCCGCATCGTCCAGAAAATGCGACCAGGTGTAGTTGAAGTTGAAGCTGAGCCCCGAAGAGAGTCTCCGGCTCACCGTCGCCTGGAGCGAGTGGTAGTTGGAGATCGCATTGTTCGTGCTCCCCTTGATGCTTCCGTAAACCGGGTATGGACGATCCCTCTGGCTATCGCTCGGCGATAGACGACCCACCGGGATCTGGTTCAGATCCGTCGGGAAGTTCAGATTGAACCCATGGCTCGCCACATACGCCATCTCGAACACCATGTTGGTGCCGATCTCCTTCTGCATCGCCAGGTTCCACTGGTAGATCTCAGGAGTCGGCGTGTGGAACTGAACATAGTTCACGTTCTGCCCGTTCAAACGCCCCGGATCCGTCGAAGAGGGGGTATACGGCAACCCCGCGCCGGTTCCACCCAGCTTGGTGATCGGAGTAATTCCGTTGGTCTGATCGGAGATACTTCCCAAGGAACTGAACGCATCGCCAATTCCCTGTCCGTACGTATCCAGGCTCAGGTTGTAGGCATACACGCCGAAGCCGCCTCGAATCGTCATGTTCGGAACCGGAAGGTACGCGAAACCGAACCGGGGAAGGAACGTCGTCGTCACCGTGTCATGCAGCGATCCACGTCCATTCGCCTTCGTGCTCCCGAACCACAGTGCTCCCGGAGTTCCCGTCACCGGATTTGTAACTGTCGGATCGAAGACCATCTCATTGCCATGAACCTCGTTCCAGCCATGACGAACCTGGTACCGCAGCCCGATGTTCAGCGTCAGATTCGGCTTCACCTTGTAGTCGTCCTGGATAAACACCTGCGGACTCTTCAGCCGCGCCCCATACTCCGGCGAGACCTGCGCATTCCAGTTCTGCGCATCTCCCAACAAAAAGTCGGCATAATCCGTTCCAGTCGATGAATCCGGACTCGCCTTGCCCGAATTTTGATCCACCGTCCAATTCTGCGTGTACTGGCCCGAGAACTGCAGCGTCCCCGCATTCGTATTGCCCCACGCCGTCGAGTCGTCCCGGAAGAACTGAAACTCCCCACCAAAGTGCAGCACATGCTTACCCAGGATCATCGTCACCACATCCGACGGATCGAACACATGCTCCTTGTAAACCGCATTCGAACTCGGGTTGATCCACGCATACGGATAGTTGGTAATAAACTGAACCGCCGGAAAGTCATCCGCCTTAGCGAACTGCCATCCCAACTGAGCGGCATAGCCCTTGTTCAGGGCTTGATCCGCATAGAAGTTCCCTTGGTACGTATACCCCATGCGGGCTTCGTTGATGATGCGTGGGCTGATCGTCCAGACATCCGATATCTGCGAGTTGTACCGCTCTACATCCCCGCTCTGGCATCCCACCGGGCAAGCCGACACTGAATTCGGGAACACCGCCGGGTTATCGCCCGTCGTCACCGAAGCCGTAATCCGGTTGCTCTTCGTCACGTCATAGTCCAGGCGCCCGAAGTACTTGCGGAACGGATTGCTGTTCGGAACCGTCGAAAAGAAATTATTCTGCAGAAGGCCGACACTGTTCAGAGAACCACCAACAAACGCACTACCCGGGATGTGATTGGACGGCGCAGGGTAGAACTTCTGAAAGTTCACCGCAACCTTGTCCTGCAAAGCCGCCGGAACCGCATTCACCCCATACTCACTCAGAAACGACCTCCGAATCGGGTAGGGATTACCCGCGCTGTCATGCCCGATCGTCTGCGTGGTCGGGTCATAGATCAGCGGCTGTCCCGTAAAGTCGCCAGCCTTCACCGCCTCCGTAGGCACCGTCTGAGTTGTGTTGTTGCCCGCGCCCTTATGAATAATCTGATCGTAGTTGAAGTAGAAGAACGCCTTGTTCCTCAGAATCGGTCCACCGACCGATCCACCGAAGTTGTTGTATCGCAGCCGTGGCACAGGCACCTTATTGCCGAACCCATACTGCGCCGCATTGAAGTCGTCGTTCTGCAGATACTCATACGCCGATCCATGAAACCGATTCGTTCCACCCTTGCTGATCTGGTTAAAGATGATCCCGCCGATCCCATACTGAGCCGAAAACGCCGAAGTCGAAACCTGCAACTCCGCCACCGTCTCAAACACATTCACATCCGCGTTGGCGCTATGCGAAAGCGTGCTCGTCGATCCATCCGCCAGCACATTGCTATAAGGAAGATTCCCGTTCGCCGAGATCTCCTGCCCCGGATTGACCGCCCCCGCCGATCCACTGACCGCACCCGAGGTCCCCGGAATCAGAATCGTAAAATTCTGCCAATCCTGCCCCGAGTTCGGCAACACCGCCATCGATCGCGCCTCGAGCGTCGTAGACTGCTCCCCGCTCTCCGTCGTCAACAACGGAATATCCGTATTGACCACAACCTCTTCCGTCGTAGCCCCGATCTTCAACGCCGCGTTCACCGTCGAAGTCCCCACCTGCAGCGTGATCGAAGACCGCTCGAACTTCGAGAAGCCCAGCTTCTCAAACGTCATCTGGTAGTTCCCCACCACGATCGAGGACGTGTCATACAGCCCGTCCGAGTTGGTGGTCAAGACCTTGGTCACACCCGTGTCCTTGTTGGTCACGGTCACCGTCACATCGGGCAGCAGGGCACCGGTCGAGTCGGTCACCGTCCCTCGAATATCACCCGAATTGGTGCTCTGTGCCGAAGCCACGCTCAACCCAAGCGCGCACAGCGCCAGGAGCGAATACCTCATTGCGATACGAATAAGTCTCATACTGCCTCCAAAAATTGTTTCAATACAGAACATGCCGGTCCCGGCCCAAAACAAACGCTTGTCTTATAAGAAAAGCGTTTGTCTTTTCCCGTGAGCAAGCCATCTTCCACCCCCACCCGCACCGTTGTCAAGCCACCATTTCCCACGGAGAATCCAGGTCTTCCCTCACCGCGGCTGTTGCCCCCGCCACTGCTCCTGCTCTCTTTCTGTCATCCCCGCAGGGGATCTGCGTCAGCCTTTGCCGTTGTTGTTGCCTCTGCCGTTGCCCTTGCTCTTCTTTCTGTCATCCCCGAAGGGGATCTGCGTTGGCCTTTGCTTTTGCCTTGCCGTCGTCCTGTCATCGCTGAGGCAACCTGCCTCTGCTCTCAATGGCCCCCACTCAAACAAGACCGCTGTGTTCTTCAGGGCCGAAGGCCCGCCCTATAATTAGCGCAACCACACCCACAGGAAAACCACCCCACCCCACCCCACCCATGACAGACATTCCCGGAGGGAACCTGCGTTTGTTCTCGCGGCGGTCGTCACCCGAATCACGGCCTTCGTCTGGCCGCATGGCTTCAAAGAGTGACTCTGCCTGGAGTCGCCAATGAAGATTCAGTGTCAGGCTCAAACGTGTATAGACTGATTCGATAGAAGATAAATCCGACAGTGCATTTGCCGTTGCAAAATATGTCGCGCAGATTTCCAGCCAAGGAGACGCGTATTCCGACTCTCGCCATACCCCAAAAAGACAGAAGTCCGCAACAGATGGCAAGCAATCGCTACTATCGTCCTGAGCTGGACGCGTTGCGCTTGCTAGCGTTTCTGATCGTGTTCATCGTGCACCGCATGGACTTTATTCCCATTGATCCCGCGCAGCACTACTTGGCTTACAACCTATGCCTGCTCGGCGATTTCGGCGTACCGGTCTTCTTCCTGCTCAGCGCCTTTCTCATCACGGAACTACTGATGCGAGAAAGGGACCAGGTGGGAACCATCGATCCCGGTGCCTTCTACGCACGCCGCATCCTGCGCATCTGGCCTCTCTACTTTGCTGTCCTCTTCGGACTGGTCCTCTTCGGGCATTTCGTTCACGGCGCTGGCCCCAGAGATCCCAGGTCGTGGCTTTCCTTTACCCTGTTCGCCGGCAACTGGTACATCTCCCGGTTCGGCTGGATTCCCGCGTACCCAGTCAATCCGCTTTGGAGCCTCTCCGTCGAGGAGCAGTTCTACATCGTCATCCCGCTGATCGCGCGATTTGCGGGCCGCATCGGGCTCAAGATTGTTTCGTTGACCCTCCTGGCCCTCTCATACGTCTGCGTGATCGTCTATGCTCGACATGGCTTTCACGGCTTCAGCAGCCAGTGGACCAACAGCTTCGTCGAGTTCCAGTTCTTCTCCGCCGGCGTGTTGCTTTCGCTTTTTCTGAGGGGACGTGTCCCCAGTTGGCATCCCGCTCTCCGCATACTCGGCATCTTGGGGGCCATTGCATGCTGGTTTGTCGCATCGGTCCACTTCGGCGTCCAGGCAGATACGCCGCAGTCCACCGTCTTACAGGCCCCCATCGGTTGGGCCCTCGTGCTTGTTGGAACCACCCTGCTCTTTCTCAGCCTATTGGGCACGCCCGAACGCTTCCTGCCGCGAGCTGTCGTCTACCTCGGCCGCATCTCCTATGGCCTCTATCTCTTTCATGCGCTGGTCTACTACCTCGTCTTTGACCTGGGTAAGGCGCGGCTCTCCCTCCTCTGCGAATCGCTTCATCTCGCGGGCTGGCGTGACGGCGTGGGAACAATCCTGTCCTTCCTCGTTACGATCCTCGTGGCTCACCTGTCTTATCAGTTCTACGAACGGCCATTCCTTCGTCTCAAACGGCGCTTTACCATCGTTCCCTCCAGAGATTGAATTTGTCCATTTATCACGTGCTTGGACTGTGATCTGGGATCTGGGCATTTTGCCACCATGTGCTGTTCCTATTCTTCGTCGAGTTCGCGGCACCTAGATTGAGAGAAGTCACTCCTGCTCATGCCGGCAATCTCTATGTTGATTTCAAATCGTCCAGGCGCTCATCTGCAGAGAAGACGGAGAGTGATCTATGGACATAGATCACTCGTCCTGCAAAGTCTCCTTTTCGGCGACTTCCGTAAGACAGACCACTCCACATACCCCGCGAACTTGACAAAGGTGGCTCCCAAAACGCACCATCCCCCGGCCTCACACCCGCTTCCCACCACAAATCGAGAAAACACACACCAGAAACGCAAATCCCCAATAAAGACGCACCCCTCACCACGCCCACCACGCGGCGGCTACCACGTTTTCACCATCCGCTAACGCACAGGTCGAACACCACGCCACCCCGAAATCCCCCGCAATAGGACCCCAAAAGACGGAGCCGCATGTCATCCCAAAAACTATATTTTCAAGCCCCCGGAAGTAAGGGCAGACCTACTGCGTCGTCCCTCCCGTAAACAACGTATCGGCCTTCCCCCCGATCACCCGGTACAAGGCAAACTGCCGCGCCGTTTGCCCCCGCATCTCGAACATCAGGCTTGCCCGATTCGAAGCCTCCGCATCCACCACATCCACAAACCGCATCCACGGCTGCCGATCCAGATGCGCCGCATCCGTCACCCCATGCAGCGCCATCTTCAGGTTATCCGGCCCATCCTGCTGCGCCACGATCGTGATGTACCGCAACCCCGCTCCCGCCCCCGCCGTATGCGCCGTATACACAAACGTCGGAGACCCCCCATAGCTCAACACGAACCCCTTCACCTGCTCCTCCACCAGCGTCATCTCCGGCGACGGAGCCGCACTCACCGCGGGATGCACCTTGGCCCGCCCGACCGCCGCTGCCCGCGAAGCCGCCGTCCCTGTACCCGCCTTGCTCGCAGTCGTGCCCTTCGCCGCGGTCGTACTCTTCGTCGCCGTCCCCGCCGCTGTCTTACCGGCGGTCGCAGCCGGAGCCACCGGAACCGGAGCCTTCACCTGCTCCTTCGCCGCGGCATCACTGGCCACACGATTCCGCCGCAGCACCGGAGGACCCCCCGCGGAAGTATCCTGCGAAGCCAACCCACCCCCCGCCACAGCCGGAGCCCCGGCGACAGCCCCCACCGGCGCAGCCGCCACAGTCGGCGTCCCAGCCGGCACCGGACCATAAGCCACTAACTGCGCCATCGCCATCGCCCGCATCTTCCCCAGGATCGCCTGGTGCTCCGCCTCATCCTCCCACGCCCGCGCAAAAAGATGCGGCTCCCGCCGCTTCGCATCCGATACCGCCACCATCTGGTGCATGTCGGCGGGCAATCCATTCAAAGGAGGCAGCTCATCCTCCGCCGCCGCCTTGCCCCGCTTGATCGTCGGCCGATCCGGATCGTCGTTCAGCGCCTTCGCATCCCCCGTCACCGAAGACAGCTCCGCCTCCTTCCGAGCCTTCTTCGCCTCCTTCGGGTCCATCGCCGGACGCCGCCGCAGCGTCGGCCGATCCACATCGTCCGAGTCCTTCCCACCATCAATCTTCACATCCTCCGGCGACCCCTTCTCCGGAGCCGTGTCCCCCGTCCCCGGCTGCTCGCCCTTCGAAGCGAACTTCGGCCGATCCGGATCCGATACCTTCCCATTCACCGCCACCTGCTGCGTCGCCTTCTTCACCGCCACCTTCGGAACCGGAGGCGGCGCAAAGCTCCCATACCCGAACCACCCATCGTCGTACGGAGCCAGATCCGCAGCGGCCGGAATCTGCACATGCCGCGCCTCCTTGACATCCACCAGACCCTTCGCCACCCCCGCATCGTCCAGCTCATACACCGTCCCCGAATCGAGCGCCATCGGAACCGGCCGCGACAGGTACACCGCCGCATCCTGCATCTGGCCATCCACAAAGATCGTCACCGGCACCAGCCGCAGACCCTTCGGCTTGGCCAGGTCCCCCGTCCACTCATACACCCCCACCGCCCGCACCACCGTCTCCGGTCGAGCCACCTTGTGCATCTGCGCCCCGACTCCAAGCCCGGCCGTCACCGCCACCCCTGCCCACACCCCGAACCTGCTCATCCCGCTCATCTCGAAAAAGTCCTCCACCCACCTGCTCACATCTCTCCATGACTTTAGACGCATTCCGGCCCCGTCAGCCTACATTCCTGACCGCTGTCCAGTACTACCGCGCAACGGCCCACTACGGAACCAGCGAAATTTACCGGATTTCGCTAAGATCACCCCACATGCTCGCCATCGAAGACCTCTCCATCGCCTTTGGAGACCGAAAAATCGTCCACAATCTCTCCCTCTCCATCGCACCCGGCGAGACCCTCGGCCTGGTCGGAGAGTCCGGCTCCGGCAAGTCCGCCACCTCCCTCGCCATCCTCCGCCTCCTGCCCGAAACCGCGAAAATCACAGGAAAAATCAACTTTTCGGGCGAAGATCTCCTCTCCCTCCCCGAGCCCGCCATGCGCCGCCACCGCGGTCAATCCATCTCCATGATCTTCCAGGAACCCATGACCGCCCTCAACCCGGTCATGCCCATCGGCCGGCAGATCGCCGAAGCCTACACCGCCCACCACCTCGGAGAGCCCCGCACCACCATCAAATCAAAGGTCTTAGCCGCAATGCACTCCGTCAAACTCCCCGAACCCGAGCGCCGCATCCACGACTATCCCCACCAGTTCTCCGGAGGCCAGCGCCAGCGCATCCTCATCGCCATGGCCCTCATCAACCGCCCCCGCCTCCTCATCGCCGACGAACCCACCACCGCCCTCGACGTCACCGTCCAGGCCCAGATCCTCCATCTTCTCAAGGAGATCCGCCTCACCCACAACCTCGCCATGCTCTTCATCTCGCACGATCTCGCCGTCGTCTCCCAGGTCGCCGACCGCGTCGCCGTCCTCCAGCACGGCCGCATCGTGGAGCTCGCCCCCACCTCCGAACTCTTCCGCAACCCCCAACACCCCTACACCCGCAGCCTCCTCGCCTCCGCCCCCACCATGCACACCGACCGCACCCATCCCCTCGCCGGACTTTAGTCCTTTCTTTTCAACCATTTTTGCCCTTGCGCCCAGATCGCGTTACCCTGTACGTTCGGGCGCTGGCTCGAACGACCTGTATGCGCGCCCTCATCCTCTCCGATGTCCACGGCAATCTCGAGGCCCTCAACGCCGTCCTCCGCGACGCGGAAGGCCACTTCGATGTCCTCTGGAATCTTGGAGATGCTGTCGGCTACGGAGCCAGTCCCAACCAGGTCCTCGATACCATCCGCCCCATCGCCGAGATCAACGTGCGCGGCAATCACGACCGCGTCTGCACCGGCCAGACCTCCGCGCTGGGCTTCAACATCGTCGCCCGCGAGGCCGCTGTCTGGACCCTCAAGGAACTCACGCCAGAAAACCTCGCATGGCTTACCGCCGTCCCCCAGGGCCCCCTCCATCCCACCACCCCGGGCGTCACCTGCGTCCACGGCTCACCGCTCCACGAAGACCACTACATTCTCAACATGCGCGACGCCTGGGCCCCCCTGCAACAGATGCCCACCGCCCTCACCTTCTTCGGCCACACCCATATCCAGGGCGGTTTTGCCCAACGCGAACACGATTGGGTCGACGTGCGTCCGCGCTATCACACGCGCCAGGACAAGGAACACTGGATCCTGAACCTGCCCCCCGAGACCCGCCACCTCATCAATCCCGGCTCGGTCGGCCAGCCTCGAGATGGCGACTGGCGCGCCGCCTACGCGATCTACGACGTCGAAGCCACCCGCATCGTCTTCCACCGCATTCCCTACGACGTGACCTCAGCGCAAGGCCGCATCCTGATGGCCGGCCTGCCCGAGCGCCTCGCCGCCCGCCTCCGCGAAGGCCGCTAGGCCCGCTGCTCCTCGAGCTGCTCCGTCAGCGTCTCCCACTCCACCATCATCGCCGCATGGTCGATCCGCATCCGCTCCAGGTTTGTCGCCAGACGCTGTGACTCCTCGGCGGATGAGTACATCCCAAGCTGCTCCTCGGCCTTTGCAATCTCTCCCTCGAGCCGCGGCATGTCCGTTTCGACAAACGCGAGCCGATCCTCCAACTGCTTCAGCTTGATCGGATTCACCTTCTTCACCGGAGCCACCGCAGCCTTTACCAGAGCGGCGACTTCCACATGTGCAACCGGAGCGGTTACCGAAGAAAAATTCGTTACGGAGGCCGTTACTTTATCCGGCCCGCCCTGCTTTCGCCATAGATAGTCTTCGTAGTTTCCGGGATAGATGTGGACCCGTCGCTCCTCCACCTCGAAGACCCGCGTCGCCAGCCCATCGATGAAGTACCGGTCATGCGAGACAAACAGAACCGTCCCGGTAAAGTTCCGGATTGCGTCCAGCAACACGTCCTTCGCCCTGAGATCAAGGTGGTTCGTGGGCTCATCCAGCAGCAGCATGTTCGCGGGCGAGACCAGCATCTTCGCCATCGCATACCGGTTGCGCTCTCCGCCCGACAGCACCCCGAGTTGCTTGAACACATCGTCGCCCGAGAACATGAAGCATCCCAGCAGGCTCCGCAGTTCGACGACGGGAACTTTCAACGCCGTGGCGCTGATGTCGTCGAGCATCTTCGCGCTGCCGTCCAGCACCTTGTACTGGTCCTGCGCGAAGTAGTCGGCCAGCACGTTATGCCCCAGCTTGATCTCACCCGAGGTCGGGGCATCCAGCCCCGCCAGCATCCGAATCAGCGTCGATTTGCCCGCGCCATTGGCTCCGACGAGGGCGATCCGGTCGCCCCGTTCGATCGTGAAGCTCACGTCTTCGAGCACACGCTTCACCCCGCCATCGCGTGCCGGGAAGTGCTTCGTCAGGCCGATCACCTCGATCACGGTGCGTCCGCTCGCCGGGGGCTGGGGAATCGTGAAGTGGATCGTCGCCTCGTCCTCCGGAACCTCGATCCGTTCGATCTTTTCAAGCTCCTTGATCCGCGACTGCACCTGCTTTGCCTTCGTCGCCTGCGCCCGGAAGCGGTTGATGAAGGCCTCCAGCGCCTCGATCCGGTCCTTCTGATTCTTGTACGCGTTCATCAACTGCGTCCGCCGCTCTTCCTTCTGCGCGACGAACTTCTCATAGTTCCCGTGGTAGGTGTGCATCCGCTTGTTCCAAAGCTCGACCGTCTTCGACACCGTCACATCGAGGAAATAGCGATCGTGCGAGATCAGGATGAACGCATTCTCGTAGCCATGCAGATAGTTCTCCAGCCAGTTCCGCGACTCCAGATCCAGATGGTTCGTCGGCTCATCCAGAAGCAGAAGCGAGGGCTTCTGCAACAGCAGCTTGGCCAGCGCAATCCGCATCTGCCAGCCGCCTGAAAACTCCTCCGTCTGCCGTTCCCAATCTTCCTTCGAGAATCCCAACCCACCCAGCACCGCGCCCACCTGCGAATCCAGCGTATAGATGTCGTGCACATGAAGCTGGTCGGCGATATCCGAGTACCGATCGGCCGCGGTCTGGTACTCCTTCGATTTTGGATCGGCCGTCGACATCGTATCCATCAGATCGATCGACTCCGCCTCCATCGCATGCAGATGGTCGAAGACCGAAAGACACTCCGCGAAGACCGTCCGCCCGCGCAGCGCCAGACCATCCTGCGGCAGATACCCCAGCGTCATGCCTTTCACGCGGGTCAGTTCGCCCATGTCGAGTTGTTCGATTCCGGCCAGCACCTTCAACAGCGTGGACTTGCCCGTACCGTTCCCACCCACAAGCCCGGTTCGTTCATCCGGCGTAATCAGCCAGTTCGCATCTTCAAAGAGCAGTTTTTGGCCGAATCGTTTCCCGGCGCCTGAAAGTTGCAGCATCCTTCCATTTTCTCACCTCAATGCAGATGACAGGATTGGCACCAGGCAGAGTCGCCCGGCGCAATCCTTCGGTGCGTAACAATGGCTCATCGTCGACGGCCCCAGCATCCGCTTATTCGCGAGAAATCTGCCTAAGCCGATATCGCGGTACTCGAAGTGCCGTTATTTTCTTTCAGGTAGCTGATTGCCCGCTGGAGAGTGTCGAATGGGACACTTGGGATGATCGCCGACGGGGCCGGGTCACCGTGCTCGACCGCGGTGCGAATCTGTTCGGTCTCACGATCGATGATGCCTTGCAAATAAGATACCGACAAGTCACCCTCTAAACCCCCGTGTTCACGATCGAAGGTTATCTCCCAAATAAGATTGTTCACTCCGGTGTCTCCCTTTCGGACGGCATCGATAATGGTCGAGGTTCCGGTCATGGTCTCGATCGTTTTGGCGTCGCTAACAGTCAATTGAGACCAGAAGTAGAATTTGCTGACATCTCCCTGAACGTATCCGTGTTCCCGTTTTGTCCCAAGCGATACCGCCATCGCCTTAGCGTAGAGATTTTCCTCGGCCGCACTCAAGGTGGTTGTTCCCGAGATGTATTCAATCATCTGCAGGTCTCCGGGGGTCAGGAAGTCTTCCGGAGTGGAGGCCGCGCTGGTGGTCGCGGGGGAGGAGTACGCCGGAATGCTGGAGGGGAGAGAAGTTGTAATCTGCATAAGACCTCGAAGAGCACACGTGGTTATGATTCCTTAGGCCAACACTCGGATGGCACGCCTAATTTCCAATTTCAGACGAGCAATTGAGCCACCAAATCGAATACGGCTCTTCGAGAGAAACCTAACGGAGTTTCTTCCACTCAAGAGTGGTGCATCTTTGAGACTGCATCTCGCGACGCCGGGGGAGCGTATAAGCCAATCCGTTAGAGGACACCCCCCGCCTCCCGTCTGCTAACCTCAACATGAGGGCCAGATGGCCGTACAGAAAGAGCTTTTCCCCGAGCCCGACCCGGTCGCCCAACCCGCACATGCTGTCGCGGACCCGACCGCCCTGCCCGCCAGCCTTCCCGGCGCTCCGGTCTGGCTGCAGCGCCTCTCGCTCTTCATTCTCGTGCTCTTCTGCATCTATCTCGGCGTCCTGGTTGCAGTGCTCCCCTGGTGGACGAGGGTCTGGGATCACAATATGTTCGTCCAGGCCCGACCGATGCTCGCCGCCGTCCTCCGCAACGGAGCCGTGCGCGGAATGATCTCCGGTCTCGGCCTGCTTGATATCTGGATTGGAATCTCCGAGGCCATCCACTACCGCGACTACCGCGACTAGCGCCCCTCCCGCACCCCAGGGAACCCCATGCCGACCGATACTCCCCGCACCCCGCTCCCCGACCCGCTCGCCGCCGCCCCCCTGGCCTACGAGAATCGACCCTTCATCGACTCCCCCGACGGACGCATGCTCCGCATCATGGCCGAGTACCAGGAGCCCATGGCCCGCTTCCGCCGCGAACGGATCCAGGACACCGTCGTCTTCTTCGGCTCGGCCCGCTTCCGCGCCCTCGATGTGGCGCACCAGGAGCTGCAACTGCTCGAAAATACCGGCTCGGCAAGGCTCGCTCCACCCCATGAGCAGCCAGCCAGTTCCCACGAGGTCGAGACCGGCGAAGCCTCCCAGCAGAGACTTCTTCTGGCCGCCTCCGCGGTCGAGATGGCCGCTTACTACGAGGACGCCCGGCGCCTCGCCTACATGGTCGCGACCTGGGCCAAATCTCTTCCGGGCCGTCGCCATCGTTTCGTCGTCACCTCCGGCGGAGGTCCCGGCATCATGGAAGCCGCCAACCGCGGAGCGCACGACGCCGGAGCCAAGACCGTCGGCCTGAACATCAAGCTGCCCTTCGAGCAGATCCCCAACCCCTACGTCACGCCCTCGCTCAACTTCAACTTCCACTACTTCTTCATGCGCAAGTACTGGTTCGCCTACCTTGCGAAGGCTCTGGTCGTCTTTCCCGGCGGCTTCGGGACCCTCGACGAGATGTTCGAGTTGCTCACCTTGTCGCAGACCAACAAGCTCGCCAAGAAGATGACGATCGTGATCTACGGCTCCAGCTACTGGAAGAACGTCCTCAATCTGGATTTGCTCGCAGAAAAGGGCGCGATCGCCTTCAAGGATCGCGATCTCTTCCAGTTCGCCGATACGCCCGAGCAGGCATTCGCCATGCTCCAGGCGGGCCTTCGCGAGGACATCGCACTCCCCGTCGTGCAGGCCGCAGAGCAGGAGCGCGTCCCAACCGAACCCGCACCGTCTGCCCAGGAACTGCTCGGCCCCGATATCGCTCCGACCCGCTAGCCCGAACCGTCGCCTCCCAAGTGCGGAGGGGTGGGGGGTCCGCGTTTCGGCCCAAAACCGAACCAGCCCTGACCCCTCCCCGAATCAGGATTGGTTCACCCAGAATTGAAGCACCATTGTTGGTGCAGTGACTCTCCAGTCATCCTTTGTCCCGATACTGACCCTGAAATCAATCGCTTCCAGGCGAAATCGAGGGGCAGACCAATGAGCCAGTCCACCGTGTCCTATCTCTGGCGTGAGCCAGCCGCAGCCAGCAGCTTCAAGACTGGCGTCTCGCTGCACAGCCACACCAGCCAGTCGAAGGAGACTCTCGACTTCATCGCGGAGCTCTCGACCGACTGGAAGCCTCTCCAGCCGATTCTCCGCTGGCTGGAGGAGCGCAGCGCCCGCGTCTCCGGCATCCGTCCGGACTACGCCCGCAGCTTCTGGACACCACCGCTCACTCCGCGTCTCGCCTTCGATCTGGAACGGGAACAGGTTGAAAACAAGCTTGGCCTGGCCGGTCTGGTCTCCCTGACCGATCACGATGACATCTCCGCCCCAATGCTTCTGCGGGCCGTTCCCAACGCTCGCCACATCCCGGTCTCGGTCGAGTGGAGTGTCCCCTATGGCAACGCGCAGGCGGGCGTGACTGCCTTCCACCTGGGAATCCACAATCTTCCCAGCGCCACCGCCGCCGAGTGGATGCTGCGACTCGAAGCCTTCACCGCGATGCCTCTCGCTGAACGCCCCGCCCGTCTTCTCGGCGCTCTCCTCAGCGAGCTTCATGACCTGCCCGGCGTCCTGATCGTCTTCAACCATCCGCTCTGGGACCTGTATCGCATCGGCCGCGAACGCCATCGCTTCCTGGTCAACGAGTTCCTGGCGATTGACGGGCAGTTCTGTCACGCGCTCGAGCTGAACGGCCTGCGCAACTGGGACGAGAATCGGGAGGTCTCAATCCTGGCGGGACGGTGGAATCAACTCGTCATCTCGGGCGGTGACCGTCATGGAATCGAACCGAACGCCAACGTCAACCTGACCCACGCCACCAGCTTCAACGAGTTCGTCCACGAGGTTCGAGTCGAGCGCAAGAGCCATGTCCTCTTCATGCCCCAGTATGCGGAGCCGTGGAAGCACCGCATCCTGCAATCGACCCTCGACGCGATCCGCAATCATCCTCACTTTCCCGAGGGATCCCGTACGTGGGACGAGCGGGTGTTCCATCCCGATGCGAACGGCGATCTGAAGCCGCTGTCTACCCTTTGGCCCGAAGGTCATCCTCCGCGGTACCTGAGCATCCTTCTTGCCGCAGTCCGACTCATGGGCGCCCGGCCCGTATCCCACACGCTCCGCCTGGCCTGGAACGATCGCCAGAGCGGCGGGCATATCACACAGTCGGCCCTTGCAGCCCGGGAGGCCTGAGCGGCAAGGCAGGACGTCCGCCGTCGCCTGCGTCAAAAGGGCGATAGGCTAGATCCATGCGTCCGCCCCGCGTCGCCTACTTTCCGGACTCGTTTCACGAGGTCAACGGCGTCGCCCACACGAGCAGGAACTTCGTGGAGTTTGCGCAACGGCGCGACCTGCCTTTCCTTTGCATCCGCGCCTCCGGACCCGTTGCACGCGCTGAGCTCTTTGAGCAGCGCGGAAACCTCCAGACGCTTGAACTCCCGCGCAGCCGAACCTCCATCCGCATGGAGAAGGATCTCCACTTCGACCCTCTCTTCTGGCGCCACGCCCGTCTCATCTCGCGGACAGTGCGCACGTTTCGACCAGACATCATCCACATCACAGGCCCCAGCGAACTGGGTATCTTTGGCGCATACTTCGCGTGGAAGCTGAAGATTCCGCTCGCAGCTTCGTGGCATACCAACGTGCATGAATATGCTGCGCGTCGCCTGGCGTGGCTGACAGCGAGCCTTCTCGGATCGAGGAGTGGCCCACGGCTCGACCGGCAGATCGAGGGTGGGGCTCTCGGCGCGACGGCTCGCTTCTATCGCCTGGCCCAGGTTCTCTTCGCGCCGAACGAGGAACTCTGCCGTATGCTGGAGTCCGCGACGGGACGCCCATGCCATCTGATGCAGCGGGGCGTGGATACTCGGCTCTTCTCTCCTGTCCACCGGACGTCAACTCTCGTTCACAACTCGGAAAGCCCTCTGATCCTTGGTTTTGTAGGCCGCCTGTCGGTGGAGAAGAACGTGGCCCTTCTGCCGCGGATCGCAAGCCAGCTCGCGGCTCTGACCCGGAGACCCTTCCGCTTCCTGATCATCGGACACGGGGCCGAGGAGCAGGCGCTTCGCAAGGCACTCCCGGATGCGGAGTTCGCGGGGGTGCTACGTGGCGACGCCCTCGCCCAGGCCTACGCCAACATGGACCTGTTCGTCTTTCCATCGCATACCGATACGTTTGGAAACGTCGTGCTCGAAGCCCTCGCCTCGGGCGTTCCCGCTATTGTCACTCCTCACGGCGGCCCCCGAACGATCGTCCAGGATGGTCGTACGGGTTTCATCGTTCCGGATGAAGACTTTGCTGCGACCATCGCCACCCTCGCGGATGATCCCGCTCGCCTCGACCAGATGCGCCGATCCGCCCGCATCTACTCGGAGACCTGCACCTGGGATGCTGTCTTCGAGCGCGTCTACTCCGCTTATACGCCGCTCTATGATGCGGAGAGCATGTCCCTGGAAGGAAAGGGTCCGTAGGGGAGACTGGAAAAGGCTTCCGGATTCGCTACCGAATCTCGCCAAGAAACACTTCGCCGGCGGGTAGCTCCAGATCGTTGAGCGTTGTGACGGACCCATCCTGCCACGACCGCAGCGTCGTTCTTAGATAACTTCCCTTCACGCCCATTGCTCGCAGTTCGCTCGTCACCGAGATCTTCCTGGGACTTGCCGAGAGATTGCATGCCACGAGGACCGGCGCGCCGCCATCGCGGCTTCGTATCACCCAGACGAGGACATTCTCGGCGTCATGATCGAGGTAAGTTGCTGCTCCCGATCGCAACGCGGTACTCGCATGGTACAGCTCGGCCAGGGACTTGTCCCAGTTCTCCAGATCGCTCTCCGGGTCGCTTGTCCCTTTGGGAGTCCAGAGCAAGAGATCCTCCGGAGAATACTGATCGGGGCTGCTCTTCTCCGGCTGGTTTGGGATCGATTCTCCTACGGGCTTCAAAGAGATGAGGGCCGCAGATCCCTGGGCAAGGATCACCGCCGCAAGCGCTTTGCCTGGAGCCACTCCTGATGTCGTGAGCAGCGGAGGTGTGCTCTGGCCCGGGCCGCCGAGTACTGCGAGCTGAGCTCTCAACGTCTTCGCGTCGGTGCCCTGAAGACTCCGGATTGCGAGCTGCACCTCAGCGGCATCGACTCCGTCTCCGATTAAGACCCGTGTCCCCAACGTCGATCCGGTGATCGCTCGGAGCCTCCTCACGGCTGCTCGCCCCGCGGGAGTAAGCGTCTCGCCACTGCCCCGCAGGACGAAGCCCGCCACGCCCCTCGATAACCAGAACCGCATCTTTTCTTCGAGTGTGTTCGCTGCCTCGGCCGACAGCCCATTGAGCGTTGCCGTCGGCAGCGCCAGCACCAGGCGGATCTTCTTTCTGCCCAGCTCGTCGATCAACTCGTTCGCATCGTCGAGCGTGCCGTACCGTGCGGCGAACGGAGCCGCGCCGCCGCTGTCTGCGCCGCCCCTGTCTGCGCCGCCCCTGTCTGCGCCAAGGAGATCAAGCTCGATCGCGTCGCACCCTGCATTGGCTATCTGGTCGAGTCGTGCTGTGACGGCCTTGAGCCCGGTCTCATGACGCTGCGTCGCAGCCACGTTGCCGTTCAATTCAACCTTGCAAAAGATCGCCCGCGACCACCAGACGTTCGGCGTCATGCCGGAACCCGCCCAGTTCTTTTGTGCCAGCCGCTGCCCTGTCGCACTGCCACTCAACAAACAACACAGCAGGAGCCCAGTGAGCCATCCGCCCCGCCGTGCCAGGCCCCGTAGATCCAGTGCTCTCATCATCCATCGAATGGGTCGATCGGCGTTGCGCCGCGCCCCAGATCCCTCTGAGAGATAGTACCGGACGCGTCATGGTCTAGTCGCCAAGGGGCCGTGGCACCAGGCCGAGCTGCCGTCGCGTCTCTTCACGGGCGGCTGTCAACTCCTTTTGAAAGCGCGCGTTCGACATCATTGCGCCGACCAGGAAGGTCGCGGCCTGGCGGCTGGCTTCGATGTCCGATGCGTAGTGGGCCTCGCAGACCAACCGGTGGCGCACGTATTCGTCGGCCCGCGCCATGATCGCGTCTCGCTTCTCCGGAACGATCTGCGCCGCGATGTAGGCAAAGAGGAAGCCGTTTAAGGAATGGCCGCTGGGATAGGAACCTTCCTTGTTCGTTGCGCAGACGGGATGCAGCGTCGTATCGAAGTTGTACGGACGAGGCCTGGCGTAGAGCGCCTTCAAGGGCGGGTCGACGACGCCGGCATCGTTGCGGATGTGGGCCGAGAAGTCAGCTGTCCGAGGCATTGTCTCTGGCTTGAACTGTGGGCCAAGAACGGAAGCATAG
Source organism: bacterium (assembly GCA_026225095.1). Lineage (GTDB taxonomy): Bacteria > Acidobacteriota > Terriglobia > Terriglobales > Acidobacteriaceae > Edaphobacter. The sequence goes on along the minus strand of JAMFSC010000108.1, from coordinate 1,695 downwards.
ATGAAGATGTCCTCGTGGGTGTCGTCGAACTGTGCCGCTGCGACCTCGGCGGGCGTCCTGGAGGACTCGATGCGATGGAGTTCCGCGAGTTCCGCCCTGGTGACGGTTGAATCCTGGGGCGGCGGTGGCGAGAGCAAAGCGGTTAGATCGAACAGCGTCGGATCGATGAAGTTCGGGGTGCGAATCTTTGCGGCCTTCTTTGGAGCTGCATCCTGGGCGGGCGGAGTGACTTGCCCTTGAAGCATCACACAGGCGAGCAGGAGCACAGTCGCGAAGGCTGTAGAGAAGAGAGGTTTCGTCGACATGGGGACGCCTTCCGAAGATTCCGAGTAGGGATGGAGAAAAAAAGGCGCCCCGACCGACGAATCGGTCCGGGCGCCCGCGGAGTGAAGGCTAACGCTTGGGCGCGTATCCGAAGGTGACGCTCATGGTGAAGCTGCGTCCGGGCAGAAGGCCGAGCGAGTCTCCGGTGCTGGGGACAAAGGTCTGTCCGGTGTTGGCTGCGGTCACGCTGGTCGTGTTCTGCGCATTGAGCAGGTTGTTGACGCTGAAGCGCAGCTTGGTTCCATCGAGGTGCGAGCCGCTCCGAATGGTGTAGTTCAAGAAGACGTTGTCCACATCGAACGGATCGATCGGAATGACCTGGTTCAACGTTGCCCCGCTGGCCGCGGTGTTGTCATTCCACATGGGCCCGATGCGCTTGTGGAAGAAGCCCATGTCGAAGAACCTCTGCTGATAGGTCAAGCCAAGCGCTTCCGTATTGGCCGGGGTGTTGGCGACCCATTGTTTGTAGTTGCCGAGGGTGACGCCGTTGAGCGCCTGGGTGGCGTAGCGGGCGGTCCCGGCGGTGCCGTTGGCGTAGAGGCTGAGGCCGTGCGTGATGTAGATGTTGGTCTCACCTTCAAAGCCCTTGGTGACGGAATCTCCGGACTGGGTGAACTGGGTCGCGCTGGTCGCGTTGGGGTCGGGCGACGAGGCGTAGGTGTTCTGGAAGTGCGTATAGTACGCGTCGACGTTGAGGGTTGTGCGCTTGAGTTTGAGTACAGATCCGCCCTGATACGTGCGTGCATTGGTCGGCTCTGGCAGCACGCTGGTCTTTGCTCCCGTATTGTCGAAGACGCTTGACGGTGGGATGATACTGCCGGTCGAGAACTGCCCGTAGATGGACCAGTTGGCCTTGAGCCGGTAGTTTGCGTCAGCCGACGGGAGGTAGGAGTGGTAGGCTCCGACATTATTTTTCGAGGCTGCTCCGCCGAGCGGTCCGACGGTCTTGCCGTTGTCGGCATACTGGGTCAGGTTCTGGTTGTAGTAGGCGAACTTCATACCGCCCGTGAGGGTGAGCTTCTGGGTCGGGTGGAATTCGTATTCGGCAAAAGGCTGGTAGGAGTTGGTGTAGAACTTTTCATTGAAGTTCGGCAGCAGATCGTCGACGTGGTTGATCGGATTCTGGGGGATCTGGTGGCGGCTGGTGGTGGCCCACTCGTACCACATGCCGGTGCGGAAGACGCCGTACCGTGAGGTCTGGCTGACGGTGCTGACCTCGCCGTACTTGCGGTAGCTGTTCAGCTTGTCGGTGCCGCAAGGCTGAATGCCTTTTACGTCGACGCAGTTGGTGAGGTTGATGTTTCCGGTCTTGGGCTGTGCCGCGTAGTTCTGCTGGTTGTAGTAGCTGTAGGTGTACGGCTTGGCGTCGAT
>JAMFSC010000107.1 GCA_026225095.1 bacterium | reverse complement strand
TCCGCCAGCTCATCCAGCAGTCTCTGCTGCGTCGCCGCGATCGCCTGCGCGCTCCGCATCGCCACTTCAGCCGCAGCCTCCGCCTGCCGGATCGCCTTCTCCGCCTCTTCCGCCAGAAAGGCCCGATAGCTCTGCGTCCGTGCGTACCGTTCCGCCACCGCCTCGGCGATCCCGCGCGAACGCCCGCTCCGCCCCGTCGCCTCCCTCTCCAGCTCCGGCAGAAGACTCGCCTGCGCCGCCGCCGCATGTCCACGCCGCATACGATGATGCGCCAGCCGCTCCGCTACCTGCTGCTTCAGAAGGGCTGGCCCAGGCGTCTCAACTTCGTCCAGAATCTCCCGTTGTGCCGCGCTCATTTTGCTCAAACCGCTAACCCGCTTCCCTAATTTCGTCTAACCTCAAAGTGTGTTGCAAGATCCAGGCATGAATCAGGTCGTCGTCTCAGGTGGGAACCGGGCCATTGCTCCGCCGAATCCTCCCCCGTGTAATTCATTCGTAGGCCGCTCGCACACCGCCGCATCGGTCGCGCCCTGGATCCGTTCCCGTTTGTCCAGCTTCGTCTTCATAAGTATCATGCTGTCCCAGCCAAATCGCACGCCCCTCGCAGCCCAGGCGTTGACCACTCAGGCACCCCCCGCGCAGAGATCCACCGACTCCCCTCAAGTCCTTCCCGAAGCTCCCGATCAGCCCCCATACCCCATCGCCCAGGTCCTTCCGACCAGGCCCGACGCCGACCAGCCCGACATCCTCGCCGACACCCAAACCCTCCTCGGAGGCCACCTCACCCTCGACGGCAACGTCCTCATCACCTACGGCGACCGCACCGTCCAGGCCGATCACATCGAGTACGACCGCCAGACCGGCGACGTCGAAGCCTCCGGCCACCTCGTCGCCATCGGCGGAGCCAACCACGAGCGCATCGAAGCCAGCCACGGAACCTTCAACCTCAACACCCAGGCCGGCCGCTTCTACGACGTCACCGGCTCCGTCGGCATCAAGTCCACCGGAACCCGTCAGCTTGTCTACACCAACGGCAGTCCGTTCCTCTTCACCGGCAAGCTCGTCATCAAATCCGGACCCCGCAACTACGACATCTACGACGGCTCCGTCACCTCCTGCGCCCTCCCCAGCCCCGACTGGCTTCTCTCCGCCGGCCACTTCAACGTCGAAGGCGACCGAGCCAAAGCTCAAAACAGCGTCTTCCGCGTCATCAACGTCCCCCTCCTCTACCTCCCCTACGTCACCCACTCCCTCGACGCCGAGTCCCGCCAGAGCGGCTTCTATGTCCCCACCATCTCCCAGTCCTCCACCAAGGGCTTCATCTTCGGCGAGCAGGTCTACTTCGCCATCAACCGCAGCACCGACCTCACCCTCGGCGCCGAGTATTACTCCCTGCGCGGCTTCTCCCAGTCCGCCACCTTCCGATACCGCGGCCGCGGCGACGACTTCGTCCGCGCCCACTACTCCGGCCTCCTCGACCGCCTCAAAGGCCCCGCCAACCAGGGTGGAGAAGACTTCATCATCGCCGGCCGCCGCGACCTCGACCCCCAGACCCGCGTCATCGTCAACTCCGAGTACCTCTCCTCCTTCACCTACCGCGCCGCCTTCTCCGACAGCTTCAACCAGGCCGTCTCCACCGACGTCCTCTCCACCGTCTTTGTCGATCGTCAGCGCAACGGCTACGACCTCTCCGCCTATGTTGACCGTTACCAGGGCCTCAAGACCATCCCCATCACCAACTCCGACGGATCCATCACCGCCGGCGCCCAGGTCCGCGTCTTCCACGCCCCCACCCTCGATCTCTCCTCCGTCGACCGCGCCCTCGGCCACACCGGCTTAACTTTTAACTTCGACGCCTCCGCCTCCGGCCTCAAGCGCGTCCAGCCCAACTTCCAGACCAGCGGAATCACCGAGCGTTTCGACTCCCGCGCCGAGCTCGCCTACCCCCTCTCCGACGGAGCCTGGCACCTGCGCCCCTCCGTCGCCCTCCGCGACACCTATTACACCCGCAGCCGCGCCGTCGCCACCGCCCCCGGAACCATCCCGATCGAAAGCCCCAACGACCTCAACCGTTCCGACGTCGAATTCACCCTCGACGCCCGTCCCCCCGTCTTAGAGCGCACCTTCGACTCCGGCCCCATCCAGCACCTCTTCCGCACCGACGTCACCCACACCATCGAGCCCCAGTTCACCTACCGTTACGTCACCGGCGTCAACCAGTTCCTCACCACCCTCCGCTTCGACGACCGCGACGTCCTCTCCGACACCAATGAGATCGAGTACGGAGTCACCCAGCGCCTCTTCCTGCACCCCCGAACCCGCGCCGTCCCCTGCAACTCCGAGGCCGCCACCGTCTCAAACCCCCTCCTCGGCGACCTCACCTCCGGCGTCACCGAGCCCGGCAACAACAGCGTCCGTCCAAAACCAGGCTGCGGAACCCGCGAGTGGATCACCTGGCGCGTCACCCAGAAGTACTTCTTCGACCCAACCTTCGGGGGCGCCATCCAGAACGGCCGTCGCAACATCTTCGATACCACCCTCAACTTCTCCGGAATCGCCTTCCTCACCGAGCCCCGCGACATCTCCCCCCTGCTCTCCCGCCTCCGCGTCCGCGCCTCCGAAAAGGTCGATCTCGAATGGGACGTCGACTACGACACCGGCGCCAAGAAGTTCACCGCCAACAATGTCTTCGTCGACGTCCACGAGGGCCCCGCCTTCGCCGGACTCAGCTACGCCCGCCTCAACGCTCCCGGCCGCGCCTACTCCGAGGGAGTCTCCTCCTCCATCTCGAACTTCTCCCAGATGCGGGTCCTCCTCGGCTACGGCCAGCCCACCAGGCCGGGCCTCTCCGTCGGTGGCAACGCCGGCTTCGACCTCCTCTCCGACGCCCTCCAGTACGCCTCCCTCCAGACCTCCTACAACTTCGATTGCTGCGGCTTCGCTGTCGAATACCGCAAATACGAGCTCGGCTCCGTCCGCAACGAGAGCGTCTACCGTTTCAACATCACCCTAGCCAACATCGGAACCGCCGGAAACCTCAAACGCGCCGAGCGCCTCTTCTAGCCAAACAACTAAATTCCAAGCCGACCAACGGAAGGCCCACGCGAAGCGGTATGTAAGTCACGAAGTGACCGCCCCACGCGCAGTGGGCCCGTCCGGCAGGACCCACCAAAACCCCGCGCCAAACCACCTGCATGAGATAATGGAGCACTGTGCTGACCGTCCCGAGCCCTCTCCGCGCTGCCCTCCTTGCCCTCTCGCTAAGCACCGTCAGTTGCCGCGCCCAGACCCCCTCCGCCCCCGCCGTCTCGCCCGAGACCGCCCGCCGCGTCGAGGTCCTCATCCGCTCCAAGTCCAACGTTCCGCCCGACTACTCCATCGCCATCGCCGACCGCAAGAAGAGCGAGATCCCCGGCTACGACCAGATCAGCGTCTTCTTCAACGGAGCCGATGGCCAAAGCAGCAAGCCCGCAACCTTCCTCCTCTCCACCGACAACAAGACCCTCGCCCAGTTCAGCCGATTCGACATCAGCAAGAATCCAAAGGATCTGGTCTCCGGAGCCGGCCGCCCCTCCCGCGGTGGTCCCGTCGACGCCCCGGTCCTCATCGTCGGATTCGACGATCTCGAGTGCCCCTACTGCGCCAAGATGCACTCCCAGCTCTTCCCCGCGCTCACCGCCCGCTATAAGGATCAGGTCCGCATCGTCTACCGCGACTTCCCCCTCGACCAGCACCCCTGGGCCATGCGCGCCGCCGTCGACACCAACTGCCTCGGAGCCCAGAGCCCCACCGCCTACTGGAATGTCGTCGACTACATCCACGCCCACGCCCCGGACCTCGGCGGCGCCGATCACAACCTCGCCAAGGCCAACGAGAGCCTCGACACCCTCTCCCGCGACGAGGCCAAAAAGAGCAACCTCAAGATGAGCGAGCTCAACGCCTGCATCGAAAAGCAGGATCACACCGCCATCGATATCTCGCGCAAGGAAGCCGAGACCCTCGGCGTCGACTCCACGCCCGCCCTCTTCATCAACGGAGAACGCCTCGAAGGCGCCATCCCCATCGAATACGTCTTCCGCATGATCGACCAGGCACTCACCGCCGAGGGCAAGACGCCACCCCCTCCGGTACCCGTTCCACCCATGCCCGGAGCTCAGAAACCCGGCAGCTAACCAGTCCTATACCTCGCAGGAAACGAAACGAAAAGCACGTCACGGAGTCTGTTTCGCAGGTGGCATGGAACGAAAAGAGCCCCATTGCCATCCAAAGAGCTGTGAAGAGTCCCCGCAACTCGTCCGTTTCATCGCTCCAGCCAGCACCCAGGCCGTCACTTTTGTCTCAGACCGCTCGGCAAACAGCTTCAGCCTGCCAGTCCACCCGCAGCAGCTCCCAGAAAGCCAGGATGTCCAACCAGTGAACCTCATCACCGCCTCGCTCGCTCCCAGCGCACCAGTCAGCCCGATCCTTGTGTTCCGCACCCGTCCCGCCTCTCGCCTCTGGCTGCGCGCCGGCATATCCCTGGCTCTGCTCCCGGCTCTCTATCTCACCGGCTGCAAACCCACCCACAACGCAAACGTCGTCGCCACCGTCAACGGCCACGCCATCATGCGCGCCGATCTCGACAAGGCCTACGCCGCCGCCATCGGAGGGACACCCCAGGACGCCTCCACCCCCGAACAGGGCGACACCCTCCGCCTCAACGCTCTCCGCCAACTCATCGACGAAGAGATCGTCGAGCAGCGCGCCGCGAAGATGAACCTCACCGCCACCAACGAGGACGTCGACGCCAAGCTCCTCGAGATGAAGGCCCCCTACACCGAGGACCAGTTCAACCAGCAAATGCGCGACGGCAAGTACACCCTCGAAGATCTGCGCCGCAACATTCGCCGCACCCTCACCATCGGAAAGCTCCTCAACAAGGAGATCAACTCCAAGGTCACCGTCACCGACGCCGACATTACCAGCTACTACAACCAGCACAAGAGCGAGTTCAACCTCATCGAGCCCGTCTACCATCTGGCCCAGATCCAGGTCACCAACCAGCCCTCCGCCCAGCCCACCAATCTCCAGGGCAGCAAGGCCACCAACGACGACGAGGCTCGCAAGAAGATCCAGGCACTCAGAAACCGCCTCGAAACCGGCGAAGACTTCGGAACCATCGCCATGAACTTCTCCGAGCGCCCCGAGACCGCATCCAGCGGCGGCGATATGGGATTCGTCACCGAGTCCAGCATGAAGGGCGACCCTGCCACCTATAACACCATCACAAGGCTCAAGAACGGCCAGATCACCGAGATCCTGCCCCTCTACGCCGACCCCACCAGCAAGGCTCCCGTCGGCTACTCCATCTACAAGCTCATCAGCCGCGAACCCGCCGGCCAGCGCGACCTCAACGACCCCCGCGTCCAGCAGAACATCCGCCAGCAGCTCCACGAAGGCCGCTCCCAGCTCCTGAAGAACGCCTACTTCGAGATGCTCCGCGACCAATCCAAGGTAGAAAACTTCTTCGCCGAGCAAATCTTCAAGAACGACGCCCACTAGATCGGATTGCCTGTTGGGTATAGAGTCGGGTGCCCCACCTTCGCGACACGTCTCATCGTCGCTAAGGTGGGCCGGAGCGCCACGGCATCCAACGCACAACCCTACACCTTCAGCGAATCTGCTCTAGACACGTTCCCCATCGCCCTAATCTTCATGTCGGAAGGCCCGCCTCCTACGAGCCTGGGCGCGCGTCCGCCCGCTGTCCAGTTTTTCCATACAACGGCCCACGTTGTGCCCACCGAAAAGAGCCCAAATAATGGAACCCGGGGCCAGGCAATCAGGGGGGGGTTAGGGAGTCTCCCGCATCCCGGACCGCCAGCTTCCATAGGCCGCATCGACCGCACGCATGTTATGCACCGCGTCCACCCCGGTAGAAGGAAACGTTCCCGATCCGTGGAAGGCAGCGGCAAAGGCATCGAGCATCCGCGTATACCCGTCCTCATTGTGGACGGTAACGCTCTCGACCACATCCCCGGCCCGTCGCAGCACAACCTCCACCGGCCGATCCACCGAGAAGCCATTCTCCGCGATCAGCGCACCTTCGCTTCCGATAATCTCAATCACCGTCCGGTAGAGCGCCCGCCCCGAAGCCGTGACATTGGCATAAACGCCGCCCGTCATCGCGATCTGCAGCGTGGAAATCGCGTCCACCCGGCCCGAAAACTCATCGGAGTGAGCCAGCGTCGAAACCGACACCACCTCTTCGCCCAGCAGATAGCGAAGCGTATCGATGCAGTGGACGCCCACATCGGCAATCGGACCACCCGTAGCCAGTTCAGGATCGACGATCCACTTCCTCGCGGAGCTCCGCGCCGGATAGCAGTACTGAGCATGCGCAAGCTGCGGCCTGCCGATCCTGCCCGCGAGAATCTGCTCCCGCATCCACTCCACCGAGTGGTTGAAGCGGAAGTTCTGACCCACCCCGAAGAAGACGCCCGCCTCTTCCGCCGCACCCACGATGGTCCGGGCCTCAGCAGCATTCATCGCCAAAGGCTTCTCGCACAGCACCGCCTTGCCATGCGAGATCGCAAGCAGGCAATCCCCCAGGTGCATCGCATCCGGAGACGTAATGAAGACCGCATCCACCTCGGGCGAGGCGCACAGAGCCTCAGCCGAAGTAAAACATTGCGGAATTCCATGATCCATGCAGTTCCTGGCCCCGGCCTCCCGGTCCCTCCGCCAAAGCCCCGCCAGTACGGCCCCAGTGCACTTTTTGAACGCCGGAATCAGCCGGCGCTCCGCATGAAGACCAAATCCAAGAATCGCAAATCGAAGCGGTGTCGAGTTCATTGCAGCCATGATAGCTTGAAGCCGTTATTCGAGAGTCGTCGCAAGCGCAGGCGTAATCGGACGATGCGTCGAAGCGATGCGCGGAGCATTCGCACTCAGCGACGCGTACTTCTTGTACACACTCACATGAAAGCAAGCCTGCTGAAACTCCTCTTCCACATCGATCTTTCCATCCTCCAGAAGCGGAGTCAGGTAAAGCCGAAGCCACGCAATCTCCGACTGCGAAAGCCCCTTCTTCGCGATGTCGATCGCCTGTCCCGTCAGGTGCGGCGAAGCCGTCTCGCCATTCGCCGGAGCAGCATTCCCATTCGTCCGCATCAACTGCAGCTGAAACGACACCGTTCTCACCGCCGAGTTGACCTGCAGAGGAACGTGAAACTGCGCGTAATGCGCTCTTCCCAGCGCGACCAGGAACCGCGCAACCCAGGGCCGACAGAACCGCCGATTCTCCGGAAGCCGCTCATCGATCCGCAATCCCTCCGAAACCGGAATCGGAACCAGCATCCTTCGCTGCCGCATCTGCAACAGGTCCTCATCATCCTGTATCCGAGCCAAACCATCGAGATTCGCGATCTGGTTCTGCCTCACCAGGATCTCGTGACTTCCCTTCAACGCAGCAGGCATGTTCAGTCGACCACGGCCATCGTAGAGCCCAGACACAGCAACCAAAGCATCCTCAACCGGATCGAGCGGCTTGACCACATCCTCAACGTTCGTCGCAGGCATTACCGGACCGACAGCTTCGCTCGGAGGCAAGACCGCCTCACTCACCACCGCCTCCTTCCGCCGCTCTCGCACCGGAACGGCCGACGCAGCGATCCGATGCCGATCGCGAGTGATCGCCTTCCTCCTCTCCCGCTTCGACAGCCGCACGGGAGCCTCAGCGCGCACGCGGGCTCTGGCGACCCGTCGTCTCCCGGCTTCGGGACGAACCCGGTGAGCTTCGGGCTTTGCGTGGCGATTGTGGGCTTCGGGTTGATAGCGGAGGCGTGATGAAGGGGCAATCGCCGTAGGCTTTACGTGGGAGGCGAAGAGAGGATCCGCAGGGACGATCAGCAGCAGCAGCGCGAGGATGGCTGTAAGGGAGGAAGCTTGACGCATCGTAATGTCGGGGCCGAAATGCGCCAGAGCAACTTCTACCCTAGAGAGTCGCTATGATCGGTGCAAGTAACGGAAAGGGTTCCGTTAACCAGTCAGCTATTAGGAGGTTGAATGCGGATCGTTTGGGCGGGTTTAGCTTTGCTTGGCATCTCGCTCATTTCGGGTGGCTTGAAGGCTCAGGATGAAGCGGCGAAACCGCAGTTCTACATCCAGCGGGTAAAGCCGATCTTTGAAAACAACTGTTTCCGCTGTCATGGGGGCATGAACCATCGCGGTGCACTGTCGATGGCGACCAAGGCGGGGATGGCGAAGGGTGGGAAGGATGGGGCGGTGGTCGTGCCCGGCGATCCGGGGCGGTCGCTACTGGTGCGGTCGCTGCGGCATGAGCAGCCTCCGGAGAAGCCGATGCCTCCGAAGTCCAAGCTGTCGGATCAGGACATTGCCACGATCGAGCGTTGGGTGAAGGCGGGTGCCATCATGCCGGACGACACGATTCCCGGAAGGCGCTGAGTGCCTGATCGCGCTGGGAGATAAGGCTTTGGGTTAGAGGTGACTTTGGGCCGGCGAATCGCTGGGCGATGTGGGCGAGCGAGAGGAAGTCGTGCCATCTGCCACCGCATTGCTGGATGTGCTCGAAGTGTGCGGCGATGCGATGCGGTTTAGGAGCGGATTCGGCGATATAGCGGGCGATTTTGGCTGCCTTGCGGATGGCGTGAAGGCAGTCTTCGTCGGATTCGGTTTGGGGATCGATGTTCGCGGTCTGTCGCGCGAACCAGTCTTTGGCCAGATTTGAGAGCTGGGTCGCCGAAAGGGCGGTGGATGCGGCCGAATCGAGCAATCGCCGGAGCTTTTCAAGGGGGGCCGGGCGGGTGCGTTCGAGGACGTGCAGGAGATGGGCCGCTGCTGGTTTGCGCTGGTGCTTGAGGTGGCGGCGGAGATCGCGGGCGTCGCCCTGGCGGATGGGTTGGAGAAGGTCGCGCTGGACGTCGAGGTCGCGAACCTGGCCGGCGGCTCGGCGGAGTTTGCCCAGGAGGCGGCGGGCTTTGGCGGCGGACTTGGCGTGCTCGGGAAGGTCAGGGAGAAGAGCGAGGAGCTGAAGGTGGGCTTCGACCCGGCGGGAAGTGGTGCGGAGTTGGTGGACGGCGCCCGGGCTGGGGTCGCCGAGGCAGACGGCGATTGCCGCTTCGAGCCTTGCAATGTGGCCGCGCAGACTGCGGATGGGGTGGGCCCGGGTTTCTGAGGCTGCCATCTTCTCTTGGATGCCGGGCCGGGCGTTGGAGCATCCTCCGGTAATCTTTCGATACACTTACCGCTCGACCGAGACAACCATAGCTACCTTGTTTTGAGGAAGATAGCTCTCTAGATGGCTTGACACGCGAATTTGATCGTGTTTTTGCAGAAATTACTTTCGTGGCTGTTCTCGCAGGTGAATCGTGGGACTACTGAACGTCGAGGGCGGCGGCTCCGTTGCCGGCGGTGGCGTTTCCGGCCATGACCATATTGAGGATGCGCTGGACGAAGATGGCGCGGACGTTGATGTGTCGGGCGACGTCGGGCAGGAACTCGGTGATGAGATTGTTGACGGGGTCGGTGGCGAGGCCGGTGGCGATGCGTTCGACAGTGGACGGGACGTTGCCGTGGACACCGGGGACGTAAAGATTGCTCATCTCGGCGGAGATGGGGTAGGTGAGCAGGACGGCGTAGTTGGGCATGGGGGTCCCGTCGTCGTGCTGGGCAATGACGGTGCGGCTGATGGCGTGGAGGATGCGGCGGGAGACGCTGGCGTTTGGAACCCGGTGGTAGTGCGGGTCCTCGTGGAAGAGCGAGGGGATGAGGAAGGTGCCGAAGAACTCTCCGGTGGCGTCCTGGGAGAAGCTGTAGCCGGTGTTGCGAACAAAGCCCATGAAGCCCGGTCCGTAAGCTGTGCGAGGATCGGTCCCGACGGTAAAGGCGGCGGTCCCGGTGATCGTGATGATGTTGCCGGGGTCGCGGAAGTTGTGAAATGCGAGGTAGGCTTTCTGGCCAGGGGAGAGGGGGACGGGGGTAGGGGTGTCGAGGAAGCGACGAAAGGGATTGATCTGAACGCAGGGTCTGGATGCGGCGGCGGGCAGCGCATCTTTGTCGCAAGTCTGGATTGGCGCTGGAGGCGCGGGGAGGGTCCAGCCCGGTTCGGCGGCTGAGGCGGAAGACGAGGACGCCAGCAGGAATCGCGCATCCGGGGCGTCCGGAAGGATCGACGACGTGTCAGCGCTGGCCGTGAGCCGGTTGGCCGCGAAGGGGCGAAGCTGTGCGAAGAGTGACGGGACAGGGAGCGCGGCCAGAAGGCAGAGTGTGGTGAGGCGGATCTTGGTCATTCTGGATGCCATCACATGCTCTCTGGGGTTTGCCTGGTACAAGTCCTTCACTTTCCTATGACGCTTAAACGGCGAAATGGGCCGCGTTCGCGACCCATCTTTGGAGTTTTAAATTGTGCTCTTTGCCGGAACAGGGCATTGCAGCCGAAAGGGGAGAGGCCAAGAGGGAAACGGAGGAAGGACGCTACTCCATCCAGCGTTTGAAGACCAGGGAGCCGTTCGTTCCGCCGAATCCGAAGGAGTTCGAGAGAGCGTAGTCGATCTTGAGCTTTTTGGGCTCGTTGGGGACATAGTTGAGGCGACAGGAGGGATCCACGTTCTCGAGATTCATGGTCGGAGGAGCGATCTGGTCGAGGATGGCCATGATGGTGATGCCGGCTTCGAGCCCTCCGGCGCCGCCGAGGAGGTGGCCGGTCATGGATTTGGTGGAGGAGACGAGGAGCTGGTGGTCGAGGGCGCGCTCGCCGAAGACGTTCTCGATGGCCTTCGATTCCAGGGCATCGCCCAGGGGCGTCGAGGTGGCATGGGCGTTGACGTAGTCGATCTTGTCGGGGGTGATTCCGGCGACCTTGAGCGCTGCATTCATGGCGCGGAAGCAACCTTCGCCTTCGGGAGCCATACCGGTCATATGGAAGGCGTCGGCGGACATGCCGTAGCCGATGACCTCTGCGAGAATCCTGGCTCCGCGAGCCTTGGCGAACTCGAGCTCCTCCATGATGAGGATTCCCGCACCTTCGCCGACGACGAAGCCGTCTCGGTCGCGGTCCCAGGGGCGGCAGGCGTGCTCGGGATCGTCATTGCGGGTGGAGAGGGCCTTCATGGCGGCGAAACCGCCGACTCCCATGGGGGTGATGGCGGCCTCGGTCCCGCCTGCGATCATGGCGTCGGCGTCGCCGCGCTGGATGATGCGGAAGGCGTCTCCGATGGAGTGGGCCGACGAGGTGCAGGCGGTGGCGGTGGCCTCATTGGGACCGCGGGCCTTGTAGCGGATGCTGACGTGGCCGGCGGCCAGGTTGACGATGGAGCCGGGGATAAAGAAGGGTGAGATCTTTCTCGGTCCTCCGGCCAGCATTGCGGAGTGTTCGCGTTCGATGACATCGAAGCCGCCGATGCCGGAGCCGATGTGGACGCCGAAGCGGTCGGAGTTCTGGTCCGTAATCTTGAGGCCGGAGTGGACCATCGCCTCCTGCGAGGCGGCCATGGCGAGATGGATGAAGCGGCCCATCTTGCGGGCTTCCTTCTTTTCCACGAAGACATGGGGATCGAATTCCTTGACCTCGGCGGCGAAGCGGACGGGATGACCGGTGAGATCGAATGCCTTGATCTCGGCCATGCCGCTCTTGCCGGCGAGGAGGCCACTCCAGACCTCGGGCGCGGTCTTGCCTACGCCGCAGACGAGGCCGAGGCCGGTAACGACAACGCGTCGGGCTTCCACGGGTTACTTACCTTTCTGATTCTTTTCGATGTAGTCGACAGCGTCTTTGACGGTCTTGATCTTTTCGGCGTCTTCGTCGGGGATCTGGATATCGAAGGCTTCCTCGAACTGCATCACGAGCTCAACCACGTCGAGCGAATCGGCACCGAGGTCTTCCTGAAAGCTGGCGCCGGGGGTAACTTCGGCTTCATCCACCTGAAGCTGCTCTACGATGATCTGCTTAACCTTCTCGTCTACTGCTGGCATGGATCTGTCTCCTGGTACTTTCTTGATGTCTACGAGCTTTGATGGTGCTTCACGTTGGCGCGGTGCACAAACCTCAACGATACCGGGCGCCTCGGTGAGTGTAAAGCATCGGGGAGATGTGCGGAATAAAAGGACGGGCGGCCGCGGCCAAGATCTTGCCGGGCGGCCCCCCAATTTCTACCCTGTTATGGGGCTACTGTGGGGGCTGCCGCGGTAGGACGGGTGGGCTTGCGGCGCTTGAACCCAGTGAGCACGGTTTTGAGGATGACGTAGAGGACAGGGATAAAGAAGAGGTTGAGGACAGTCGACAGGAACATGCCTCCGACGACGGCGGTTCCGACCGAGTGACGTCCGTAGGCCCCGGCTCCGGAGGCGAAGTAGAGGGGCAGGACGCCGAGAATGAAGGCGAAGCTGGTCATCAGGATTGGCCGGAGACGGAGCTCGGAGGCGGTGATGGCGGCGTCGATGATGGACTTGCCTTCGGCAAGCTGCTGCTCGGCGAATTCGACGATCAGGATGGAGTTCTTGGCTGAGAGTCCGATGAGCATGACCAGGCCGATCTGCACGTAGACGTCGTCGACGAGGCCGCGGGCAGAAACCAGGGTGAGGGCACCGAGGATGGCGGTCGGGACGGCCAGCAGGATGATAAAGGGCAGGGCGAAGCTCTCATACTGGGCTGAGAGGGTGAGGTAGACGACCAGGAGGCCGAGACCGAAGATGATGATGGCCTTTCCGGCGGACTCGATCTCTTCGAGCGAGAGGCCGGTCCACTCGAAGGTCATGCCGGGCATGGCGTTTTTCTTGAAGAGGGTCTGCATGGCGGAGAGACCCTGGCCGGAGGAGAGTCCGGGGGCGGGTGAGCCGTCGATCTCGGCCGAGCGGAAGAGGTTGTAGTGGTAGATGACCTGGGGCCCGGAGGTCTCGTTGACCATGACGAGGTTGTCGAGGGGGATCATCTGGTTGGAGTCCGACCGAACGTAGAACTGGCGGAGATCCTGGGCATTGCGGCGGTCCTGCTGGTCGGCCTGGACGTAGACGCGGTAGGAACGGTTGTTGAAGTCGAAGTCGTTGACGTAGGTGGAGCCCATGAAGGTTGCCATGGCGGCGGTGATCTGGGAGAGCGGGACGCCCATCGCCTTGGCCTTCTGGCGGTCGATGGTGACGAAGAGCTGGGGATCGTTGGCGGTGAACTGGGTGTTGAGCGCGGTGACGCCGGCTCCGGGGGCGCGCGAGGCTCCGACGATGGTGTGAGCGACGCGGTCGATGTCGGAGAAGGTGTTTCGTCCGGAGTCGAGGAGCATGAACTGGAATCCGCCGACGGTTCCGACTCCGGCGATGGCGGGTGGCTCGGCGGCGAAGGCGATGCCTCCGGGGACGCCGAAGAGCTGTGGCCCGATGCGGGCTACGATCTCCTTGGCGGCGTGGCCCTTGCCTTTTTTGGTGCGGTCGTCGATGGGCTTGAGGGGCGCGAAGATGAGGCCGGAGTTGGGGCTGGAGCCTCCGGCGAGGGAGAAGCCCATGACCGAGAAGGTTCCGAAGACGTCGTCGTCCTTGCGGACCTGGGCGGAGACGCGGTCGGCGAATTCGGCCGTGTATGAGAGGGAGGCTCCCGGGGGCGTCTGGACGATGATGAGGAAGTAGCTCTGGTCTTCGGCGGGGATAAAGGCCGTGGGGACGTGGACGTACATGTAGGCCGTGGCTGCGAGCCCGGCAAAGAAGAGGACAAGGACTGCGTAGCGGATCTTGACGACAAAGGTGACAGCGACGGCGTACCAGGAGACGAGCTTCTTGATGCCGCGGTCGATGAGGCCGAGGAGGCCGCCGTGGTGCGTCTCGGGCCGCAGGAGGATGGCGGCGAGCGCGGGCGAGAGGGTAAGGGCGTTGAAGGCCGAGATCGCGATGGCGAAGGCGATGGTCAGCGAGAACTGCTTGTACAGGATGCCGGTCGTTCCGGGGAAGAAGCTGACCGGGATGAAGACCGAGATGAGCACGAGCGAGGTGGCGATGACGGCGGAGGTGACCTCGGCCATGGCGATCGACGTGGCCTGGTGGACGTTGTCCATCTGGGCTTCCATGTGCTGGAGGCCCTCGCTGGCGAGGACGTTGACGGAGTGGCGCGAGATGATCTGCGCGTGAGCCTGATCGGCGAGGGTGTTGGGCAGACCGGTGTGGGGCTGGGTGACGCCGCCTTCCGAGAGGTGGCGCTGGACGTTTTCGATGACGACAATGGCGTCGTCGACCACCAGTCCGGTCGCCAGGGTGATGCCGAAGAGGGTGAGCGAGTTGATGCTGAAGCCGAAGATCTTGATGAAGGCGAAGGTTCCGATCAGCGAGACGGGGATGGTAACGGCGGGGATGATGGTGGCGCGCCAGTCTTGCAGGAAGAGGAAGATGACGATGATGACGATGAGGATGGCTTCGCCGATGGTGACTTCGACCTCGCGGATGGAGTCGGAGACGACGGTGGTGGTGTCGACAGCGATGATTCCCTGAAGGCCGGGGGGGAAGGACTTCTGAAGCTCCGCGAGGACGGCGCGGCACTGGCGATCGACGTCGAGGGCGTTGGCGTTCGAGAGTTGCTGGATGCCGACTCCGATGGCGTCGTTGCCGGAGAAGCGGAGGTTGGTGTTGTAGTTTTCGGCGCCGACCTCGGCGCGGCCTACATCCTTCAGCAGCACGAGGCCGGAGTTGCCGGTTGCGGAGGCGGTCGCGCTGCTGGTAGAGCTGGCGGCGCTCGATTTGAGGATGATATTTTCGAACTCGTGCGGATCGGAGAGGCGTCCGACGACCTTGACGGCCATCTGGTAGGCCTGGGAGCCGTCGTTCGGGGGGAGGCCGAGCTGGCCGGCGGCGACTTCGACGTTCTGCTCTGAGAGAGCGTTGGTGACGTCGAGCGCGGTCAGCTTGCGGGCGGCGAGCTTGGCCGGGTCGAGCCAGACGCGCATGGCGTACTTGCGCTCGCCGAAGATGATGACATCGCCGACACCGGGGACACGCTTGATAGCGTCCTTGACGTAGACGTCGAGGTAGTTCGAGATGAAGGCCTGCGAGAGGGAGTGGTCGGGCGAGATGAAGCCGGCGGCGAGGACAAAGTTGGCGTTGGCCTTGGTGATCGAGATGCCGGTGTTGTTGACCGCGGCGGGCAGGCGACCGGAGGCGGTGGCGACGCGATTCTGGACGTCGACGGCGGCGATGGAGAGGTCGTAGCCAGTCCTGAAGGTGACGGTGATGGTGCTGGTTCCGTCGTTCGAGCTGGTCGACGACATATAGCGCATGCCTTCGACACCGTTGATCTGCTGCTCCAGCGGAATGGTGACCGCGGCCTCGACGATGGCGGAGTTGGCACCGACATAGTTGCAGGCGACGACGACCTGGGGCGGCGCGAGCTGGGGGTAGAGCGAGATGGGGATGGTCGGAATGCAGACGGCGCCGGCGAGGACGATGAGCAGGGCGCAGACGGTGGCGAAGATGGGACGGCGGATGAAAAAGTCGACCAAGACGAACCTCTGGAATTGCGGGAGAAACGGGTGCGGGATGCTGCTCGTGAGCTGTCAGCTCCTGGCGTTCAGCTTAGGCAAAGGGCTGAAGCCTCGAGCTGCAGTCGAATCAGTGACAGCCAGGGGCGCGGGGCTGCCTTAGCCGAGGGGCTGGACCGGTGCGCCTTCCTGGAGGAACTGCAGACCGGAGAGGATGACCTTGTCGGATGGCTGAAGTCCGCCGAGGACGGGGTAGGTGTTGCCGACCGTCTCGCCGAGGGTGACGGCTACCTGGTGCGCGGTAAATCCGGGGCCCTGGGCGTTGGGCTTGGCGACGAAGACGAAGGCCTGACCTCCGACGCGGGTGACGGCGAGGACGGGAACGACCGGCGCGGGGGCAGATCCCCAGGTGACGCGGGCGTTGACGATCTGCTGGTTGCGAAGGTGGCTTGAGGCTGGGATGGACGCCTTGGCCAGGATGCTCTGGAGGCCGTTATCGACCTGCGGCGAGACGAAGGAGATGGTGGAGCGGGTCAGGGACTGGCCTGTGGTGTCGACCAGATCCACGGCAAGGCCCATGTGGACCTGGGAGGCGCGCTCCGTGGGGAGATAGATGTAGGCCTCGAGCTGGGTGTCTTCGTCAACTGTAGTAAGGATGGTGGTGGAGGAGACGTAGTCGCCCTGGTGGACCGGGATGTCGCCGACGATTCCGGCGAAGGGCGCGCGGATCTGGTAGTAGGCGAGCTGCTGGCGCTGGGTGTCGGTTCCTGCGGCGGAGGACTCGTAGGACGCCTTCGAGTTCTCATACGACTGGACGGCCTGATCGTAGACCTGCCGGGAGGTGATACCGGCCTCGTAGAGCTTCTTCTGGCGCTCGACGTCTGCCTTGTTATATTGATAGACCGCCTTCTGCTGGTTCTCGAGCCCGGCCTGGGTCTGGACGGTGGCGACCTGCTTGAGCGGGTCGATCTGCATCAGGACCTGCCCGGCCTTCACGCTCTGGCCGGAGGCGACGAGAATGCGGGTGATGTTGCCATCGACCTGGGGCTGCAGCGTGGTGGTGCGGCGGCTCTTGATGGTCGCGACATAGGTGTCTGAGCTGGGAACGGCGGTGAGGGCGACAGGCGAGACCTTGACGGGCATGGCCTGGAAGGCGGCCGGCGCGGGTTTGGCGGCTCCGGCGTTGCATCCCACCGTGATGAGGGCAGAAGCGGCGAGGAGGGTGGAGCTAAGAAGGATGCGGGTGGCGGCGTGCATTGTCGGCGGCAAAATGATCTCCTGAATCGGGCCCGGGTGCAGGCTGCCGGAACGGCGCTGGTTGGGTCGCCCGGCGGTGCGGCTCAGCCTGAAATTTTGGATTCCGCTCTTTGGATGAACGCGGGCGCCGGAAGATGCGTCAATATGCCGAGCATTTCCCCTGAATCGGCAGGTTGGGTTTCCATTTGGGAGTTCGGTGCATTTTGCCGCCACACCTGCTGCGGATGGGGTAGCATGGTCCCGCTTTGCGATCGCTAGCCAGGCTGATCAGCGATGGCTGGGGACGTATCCGATTAACAGGGAAGGAGGTTTTTCGAGGATGGATGTCTGCTTGCTCTAGTCACATATGGATTCTGCCGTTACAATCAAACGGCAAGCGAGAAAACCAATGCACTTGCTTTTTCATCCGACAACCACACAGGTCTGAAGCCGATACCAAAGCCCAAAGCGCGCCTCTGAAGGAGAGTACACGCCCCATGAAACTGACTGCACGGATTCCTCTTACGGCCGCACTGCTGGCGTTGACCCTGGGAAGTGCGACTGGTTGTAACAAGCTGAAGGCGCGCGACCAGCTGACCAAAGGCGTACAGGCCTTCAAGGGCGCCAACTTCGAAGAGGCGACAAACCACTTTCAGAACGCGGTTGCACTCGATCCGAACTACGACGACGCGAAGATCTATCTCGCCACGACGTACGCATCGCAGGTCGTTCCGAATCTGGATACTCCGGAGAATCTGAAGATCGCGCAGAACGCCCTCGATGGCTTCAACGGGGTACTGGCTAAGGATCCAAGCAACCTGATTGCGCTCAAGCAGATTGCCTCGATCGACCGCAACATCAAGAAGTTCGATGAGGCGAAGGAGTACGAGAAGAAGGTGATCGCGATTGCTCCGAACGATCCCGAGGCCTACTACACCGTCGGCTTCGTCGATTGGACGCTCTCGTATAAGAACGCGATTGCGATTCTCGCGGCCGATGGGCTGACCGACGCCGGCGACGGCAATCCCAAGAAGAGCAAGGGAGCCTGCGCCAAGCTGCAGGCGGCCAATACCGCCCTGGTGGCTGAGGGCATGCAGTACCTGCAGAAGGCGATCGATATCAACCCGAACTATGACGACGCCATGCAGTATCTGCAGCTGACCTACCGCCGCAAGGCCGACCTGGAGTGCCCGGACGACAACGCGCGCAAGGCTGACCTGGCGAGTGCGGACGAGTGGATCCAGAAGGCGATGGGCGCTCGCAAGGCCAACGAGCTGGCGAAGGAAAAGAAGAACGCGGGCGGCGTACAGATGTAGTCGTCCGATCCTGAATGTCTGGCAGACGGCCTTCCCTTGCGGGGAGGCCGTTTCGTTCTGGCGGGTCGGATAGAATGGCCGTCTGGCGGGGATCGGGATGCGGGCTTTCGGCAAGGTGCTGGTGGCGAACCGGGGTGAGATTGCGCTGCGGGTGATGCGGGCGTGCAGGGAGATGGGGATCCGGACGGTCGCGGTGTACTCGGATGCGGACAGGGCGGCGCTGCATGTGGCGGCGGCGGATGAGGCCTACCGGCTAGGTCCGGCGGCGGCTTCGGAGAGTTATCTGCGGGGGGATCTGATCCTCGATGTGGCGCGGCGGGCGCGGGCGGATGCGGTGCATCCGGGGTATGGCTTTCTGTCGGAGAATGCGGAGTTTGCCGAGGCGTGCGAGACGGCGGGGGTGATCTTCATCGGGCCTCCCGCGTCGGCGATGCGGGTGCTGGGATCGAAGACCAAGGCTCGGCAGGCGGCAGATCGGGCGGGGATGCCGCGTGTTCCCGGAAGCGTGACCGGGTTGGGGTCGGTTGAGGAGGCGGTGAGGGTGGCGCGGGAGATCGGCTACCCAGTGATGCTAAAGGCGGCGGCGGGGGGCGGGGGCAAGGGCATGCGTGCAGTTTCGACCGAGGGCGAACTTGCGGCGGCCTTTCGCGCGGCTTCGAGCGAGGCGGAACGGAGCTTTGGATCGGGTGAGGTTTATCTGGAGAAGCTGATCGAGCGGCCGCGGCACATCGAGATCCAGTTGATGGCGGATCAGCATGGAAGCTGCGTGTACCTGGGGGAACGGGAGTGCTCGGTGCAGCGGCGGCACCAGAAGGTGATCGAGGAGGCTCCGTCGGCGGTGGTGGGAGAGGATCTGCGCCGCAGAATGGGCGAGGCCGCGGTGCGGCTGGCGATGAGCGAGGGGTACGTCAATGCGGGGACGGTCGAGTTCCTCGTCGATGAGGCGCGGGACTTTTACTTTCTGGAGATGAATACACGGCTACAGGTGGAGCATCCGGTGACGGAGATGGTGACCGGGCTCGATCTCGTCCAGATGCAGCTCCGTGTGGCGCGGGGCGAGCCGCTGGGGCTTCGGCAGGAGGAGATCTCGATTCGCGGCCATGCGATTGAGTGCAGGATCTATGCGGAGGATCCGGAGAACAACTTCTTCCCCTCGCCGGGACGGATCACGAGGCTGGAGCGACCGGGCGGCCCGGGGATCCGAGAGGATTGCGGAGTCTATCCGGGGTGGGTGGTTCCGCTGGACTACGATCCGATGCTGTCGAAGCTGGTGGCGTACGCCCCGACGCGTGAGGCGGCGATCGACAGGATGCTGCGAGCGCTGGGGGAGTACGAGATCGGCGGGATTCGCACGAATCTTGCGCTGTTTCGGCGGATTCTGAAGGATGCGGATTTTCGTGCCGCGAGAATCGACACGGGGTACCTCGAACGGCTGCTGGGTGCCGATGCTTCAGATGGGAGAGAGGACGTTCCGGAGGATGTGGTGGCGGTGGTCTGCGCGTTGTTTTCATTGAACTCGCAGACCACTCCAAAGGAGGCGGACGGAAGCCGGTGGGCGGCTGTGGGGCGACGGGAGGGGCTACGGGAGTGACAGTCTGGATCGAGATCGGCGGGAGAGCGGTGCGGGTGGATCTGCCAGAGCATGAGGACAGACTGCAAGGTGGGGCGATGGCTTGCTCGGTCGACGGGCGGGAGATTGAGGTAGATGCCTGTTCCGTGGGTCCGGGGGTGCTGTCGGTGGTAGTGGGCGGTCGGCAAATCCGGTGCGTTCTGGATGGGGATGCGGTCGTGGTGGATGGGAGGAGGGTGGAGTTTTCGCGGCACGATCCGCGCTCGTGGCTGGGATTGCGGGGAGCGGGTGTGGGAGCGGATGGCCCGCAGGCGGTGAAGGCTCCCATGCCAGGGAGGGTGATCCGGGTGCTGGTTGCGGCCGGACAGGAGGTGGAAGCGGGCGAGGCGGTGGTCGTGATCGAGGCGATGAAGATGCAGAATGAACTGCACTCCCCGAAGACGGGACGAGTGGCCAGGGTTGGGGTGAAGGTAGGGGATGCGGTAGCGGTCGGGCAGGTGCTGGCGGTCGTGGCTTAGGCTGACGAATTTCCTTTCGGCTTCCGAGCGGAGCGCGCTACAATCCGGGCACAATCCGAGGACGAAGATCCAAGCGTTGAACGTGACATTGAAGGATTTGGCCGCTGGGACATGGATGGCATGACACGGTGCGTCACCGTGAATTTGAAACAAGTGGAGAGCGAGATGAGCGAAGGCGTGATGACGGATGGAATGGTGGCAGAGCGGCCGATGAGCGAGATCGAACGAGTGGTAGATACGTTTATCGCGCCCTCGAAGACCTTTGCGGATATCCTGCGGAGCACGTCCTGGTGGCTGCCGTTCTTGCTGCTGGTGCTGGTGACGCTGGGGGTGGGGTATACGACGGATAAGAAGGTTGGGTTTGAGCAGGCGGCGGCGAACCAGCTGCACCAGACCCCATCGAGGGAAGAGCAGGTGAATGCGCTGCCGGCCGACCAGAAGGCGCGGCAGATGCAGATTACCGCGATGGTGACGAAGTACATCACCTACTCCTTTCCGGTCGTCATCCTGATCCTGTCGGCGATTGCTTCGCTGGTGCTCTGGGGAAGCTTCAACTTCGGGCTGGGTGCACGGACTACGTTTGGGCAGATGTTCGCGGTGTATATGTTCGCCTCGCTGCCGATGATCTTTCCCGGCCTGCTGACGATCGCGACGCTGTGTTTTGGGGGGAGCCCGGAGACGTTTGTGCAGAGCTATCCGGTGGGCACGAACCTCGGATACTATATGACCGACGCGGCACCGTGGGTGCGAGGG
Source organism: bacterium (assembly GCA_026225095.1). Taxonomy (GTDB): domain Bacteria; phylum Acidobacteriota; class Terriglobia; order Terriglobales; family Acidobacteriaceae; genus Edaphobacter. The sequence continues at coordinate 1,788 of JAMFSC010000107.1, read as the reverse complement.
GCACTCTCTTATTTGGATGTCTTCGGATTGTGGCGGCTGGCGCTGCTGGTCATCGGCACGTCGATTGTGGCCAAGGTGAAGATCGGCGCGGCGGCGGCGGTAGTGGTGGGCTGGTGGGTGCTGCTGCTGCTGATTACAGTGGGGATCGCGGCGGCTACGAGCTAGAGCGATGAACGTCGAACGCGCACGGGAGTACATGCTTGGGCTGCCGTATGTCCAGGAGACGATGCAGTGGGGCGGCATCGTCTTCTGGGTGGGCGACAAGGCCATCGGGGGCAAGATGTTCGCCGTGTTGCCGCTGGATGATGACCCGGCGCGGGTGATCTCGTATGCCGCGGGGGCGGAGCGGTTTCGGGAGTTGCTGGAGATCGAGGGGATCATCCCGGCTCCTTACCTGGCGCGGGCGTTCTGGGTTGCGGTGGAGAGATGGGCGACGCATCGGGAGGCGGAGTGGGAGCGGGAGTTGGAGGCGGCGCGTGCGATCGTCTTCGAGAAGCTGCCACCGCGCACGAAGACGGTGCTGGCGATGCCGGCGGGGGAGCAGAAACGGCTGATCGCGGCGCGAAAAAAGGTACTGAAGGAGCGGGAGGCCGCGAAAACACCCGGCGGCGGCGCAAGGAAGAAGTCCAATTCGCCCATGGCGATCGCGAAGACGAAGGGTTGAGGCACTCTCAAACGTAGAATCGGAGAGTAGACCCTCATGGCACACGTCAAACAGAGCGACGCGCAACTCGAGCTTCCCATTCCTCCACATCAGCCGGAGGTAGTGGTCTCGCCGGGCGGGTTGGAGCGGCTGCGGGGGGCGTTTTCGGCCAAAGGCTCGACGGCGTTCGCGGCGACGATCTTGCTGATGGCTTCTTCCCTCCTCTCCGGGCTGCTGGGTCTGGTGCGACAGCGGTATATCGGGGCGGTCTTCGGGGCCGGGACGACGACCGACGCATTCAACGCGGCGTTTACCCTTCCCGACATGCTGAGCTACTTCCTGGTGGGTGGAGTGGGCAGCATCTCGCTCATTCGCATTCTCAGCCGGTACCGGGAGGCGGGAGACGAGGCGGGGGCAGACCGCGCTCTCTCGGTCGTTCTCAACGCGATGCTCCTGGTGCTGGGAGTGGCGGTTCTGCTGGCGGAGTTGCTGGCCGGTGTTTATACGGAGATGTTCTTTCCCAGCTTCGACGCGACGACGAAGGAACTTTGTACTCACCTGACGAGGATCCTGCTGCCTGGGCAGATGTTCTTCTTTGCCGGGTTTGTGCTGGGGGCGAGGCTTCTGGTGAGGAAGATCTTCACCTACCAGGCGCTGACGCCTCTTCTGTACAACCTGGGGATCATCGTAGGCGGCGTACTGCTGGCGGGCAGAATCGGGGTGGATTCGCTGGCGTGGGGGGCGCTCGGTGGAGCGTTCGTAGGAGCGGCGCTGCTGAACGGGATCGGCGCGGTGCGGGGTGGGCTGCGCTATCACCCGATTTTGAATCTTCGCGACCCGGCGTTTGTGGAATGGTTCAAGCTGTCGCTGCCTCTGATGATCGGGGTCTCCCTGACCATGGCCGACCGCTGGATCACAAACCACTACGCCGCGGCGGACCATGGAGGAATCTCCCGGATGACGGTGGCGAAGAATCTATTCAACGCTCCGTTTTCCATCATCGGGATGGCGGCGGGGGCGGCGAGCCTGCCGTTCTTCTCATCCCTCTTCGCGCAGGGCCGGCTCTACGAGTTCAACGGTGCGGTGACGCGTTCGGTCTCGCGGCTGCTGGCCGTCTCGTTCCTGGTGAGCGCAGGGATGATCGC
>JAMFSC010000106.1 GCA_026225095.1 bacterium | reverse complement strand
CGGGAGCTGCGGGGGACGGTGGTTGAGGGCGAGGTGCATCCGAGTGCGGTGATTGGGCGGGATGTGGAGATGGGGGCGGGGTGCAGGGTTGGGCCGGGGGTGGTGCTTGGGGATGGGGTGAGGCTTGGGGTGGGGTGTGAGCTGGGGGCTCGGGTTACGGTTTTGAGCGGGACGACGCTGGGGGATCGGGTGGTGGTGCAGGCGGGGGCGGTGCTGGGGTCGACGGGGTTTGGGTATGCTCGGGATTCGCAGACGGGGAGATATCTTCTGTTTCCGCAGCAGGGGACGCTGGCGATTGAGGACGATGTGGAGATTGGGGCGAATACGACGATCGACCGGGGGGCGCTGGGCGAGACGCGGATCGGGGCGGGGACGAAGATCGATAACCTGGTGCATATCGGGCACAACTGCTTGATTGGGCGGGACGTGATTATTGCGGCGCAGACGGGGATCTCGGGGTCGAGCGTGGTAGAGGATGGGGCGATTCTGGGGGGGCAGGTGGGGATTGGGGAACATGCGACGGTGGGGGCGGGGGTGATCCTGGGCGGGGGTGCGGGGGTTTTGAGCGGGAAGAAGATGCGGGGGGCGGGGCAGGTGTTCTGGGGGCGTCCGGCGCGGCCTTTGAAGGAGTATCTGCGGGATCTGGCGCGGTTGCGGAAGGGCTAGGCATGGCGATTGTGGTGGTGGGCGGGCATACGCGGAATATCGGCAAGACCAGTGTGATGGAGGCGTTGATCGCGGGGACGCGGGGGATGGGGTGGACTGCGTTCAAGATCACACAGTTTGGGCATGGGGTTTGCTCGGCCAATGGGGAGGCGTGTGACTGTGAGACGGCGGAGCATACGATTGCGGTCTCGGAGGAGCGGGAATCGGCGAGTGGGACGGACTCTTCTCGATACCTGGCGGCGGGGGCGGAGCGGTCGTTCTGGGTGAGGACGCGGCAGGGGCAGCTGGCGGAGGCGATGCCGCGGATTCGGAAGGAGCTGGAGCGGGCGGGGAATGCGGTGATCGAGTCGAATAGCGTGATGCGGTTTCTGCGGCCGGATCTTTATGTAAGTGTGCTGGACCCTGGAGTGGAGGATTTTAAGGAATCGGCTCGGTATTTTCTGGATCGGGCGGATGCGGTGCTGGTTCCGGATGGGGTGATCGGGACGCCGGTTTGGAAGGGGGTTTCTTTGAAGCTGGTGGCGGGGACTCCGGTGTTTGCGATGCGGGCTGGTGAGTATTGCTCGGGGGAGTTTCTGGATTTTGTTCGGGAGAGGCTGAAGGGCTAAGGGCGCCCTGCGCGGGCGGCGGTCACTCCGTGACTTGTATACCGCTTTGCTGGGTGCTCCCGTTGGTCGCAAAGGGATTCTTCAGGTATTCCATAGGGCGGTGCGGCGGATGGCTTCTTCCAAGGGGATGAGGGTGCGGAGGTTGAGCTCTTTTTGCGCGCGTTGGGTGGAGGGGACGTAGGTCGGGATGGGAGAGCCGAGGGTGGGTGTGCCGTCGATCTGGACGGGGAGGGTGGAGCCTCCGCCGGGGAGGGGGCGGAGGGTTTCGGCGGTGAGATGGGCGAGGGAGCCGATCGAGTGCTGTTCTTCGGAGCCGACGTTGTAGGCGCGGTTGGCGGGGGCGCGGAAGAGCATGGTCCAGAGCCAGATGGCGAGGTCGGCGGTGTAGAGGAAGGAACGGAGAGGGGTTCCGTCGCCCCTAATGTGAATGGGGGAGCCGGCGAGGGCGTCGCGGATGAAGTTGCCGATGGCGAAGTGGGAGTCGAGGGGGAGGTGGGGGCCGACGAAGGCGAAGCAGCGGGCGATGGTGGCTTCGCAGGGGGTGGAGTGGGTGTAGGCGACGCAGAGATGCTCGGCCATGCGCTTGGCCTCGTCGTAGGAGGACTGGAGGAGGAGGGGGTCGGGAGCGCCGGGGTAGGTCTCGGGGATGTGGGTGATGCCGGAGATGTTGCGGCCGTAGACGGCTCCGGTGGAGGTGAAGAGGAGGCGGCGGGCTCCGGTGGCGAGGGCGAACTGGAGGGTGTGGCGGGTGCCTTCGAGGATGGCTTCGGCTAGCTCGTAGGCGGGTCGGTTGGATTGCTGGCCTCCGGAGTCGGTGGCGGCGTGGATGATGAAGGCGTGGTGCTCTGGCGGGAAGGGGAATGCCCGGACGTCGCCTTCGAGGAGGGTGATCGTTGGGTCTGTGGCGATGTGGGGGGCCTTGGTGCGGAAGGCGGCGGCGTTGCGGGTGAGGACGGTGGCCTGGGCGCTGAGGCTTAGCTCGCGGTTGGCGTGGAGGAAGGACTCGAGGAGGGTGTGGCCGAAGAAGCCGGTGCCTCCGGTGAGGAATAGGCGCTGGTTGGCGAGGGCGGGCCAGAGGTCGCGGGTGTGGGTGAGGATGTGGTCTAGATCGACGGGTGGGATTGGTCGGGTGGCCATTGATGTCAAGGGTACATCGGGCTTGCGGGTATAGGAGTGAACTGAAGCCCAGAGCGGGCCCTCGCTGGCCCACTCTCGAGGATGGTGAGGCTATGGGAGCCCGAGATCACCTGTGGATGAGGCTCCACATTGACGGAGGGTGGAGGAGTCTCAGCGGCCGGTCGTCACCTGTCCGGATTCGGCTGGGGAGAAAGCTGAAAGCATCTGGGCTTCCGTGGGTGGGTTCAGCAGGTAGCGATCGACAAAAGCGTCGGCGTCTGGATAGCCACTCTGCCGGATGCGATCGGCAGCCTGATCGAGATCGTAGCTGGTATGCATGAGTTCGATAGCCTCATCGATCAACAACCAGTCGGCGCCGGTCCGTCCGAACGGCATCCCGACGCTGCCGGCGTTGACGACACGGGTTCGTCCGATCACTCGTTCAAACTGCATATGGGTATGACCGCACACGACTACGGATGCATCGAGTCCATCGAATGCGGGCAAGATCCGGTCTTCGGGTGTCAGCCGGGTGAAGATCTCATTTTCGTCTCGAGGGGTGGCGTGGCAGAACAATACTTTGCCCAGGCTGGGAAGCTCGATGGTGCTGGTCTTCGGCCAGGTGATCAACAGTTGTTCCCATCCTGATAGCTGCTCCGCACACCAGCGAATCACCGGACGATGCTGTTGTGGCACCAGGGATGGTTCCCTCCCTGCCATCACTTCGAGAACCGCAACCTCTCCGTTACCGTGGATAAACTGCGTTGGCACAGGGAAATCGAGCAGGATTTGCAACGACTCCCTGGGCATCGGACCAGGAACCACGTCGCCTCCGACCACCACGAGGTCCAAGCTCGCCGCACGGATGTCCGCGAGCACCGCCTCGAGTGCGGGCAGATTGCCGTGAATGTCGTAGATCGCAGCGACTCTCATGGCGTGATCGGATTGCTCCGACTCTCGATTGGATTCCCCGTAGGCATCGTTGCGCTCCTAATGGGTCGGGGCTCCAGCCTTGAAAATGACATCGATTGAGACCGGTTGGGCAGGTCTACTCGTCGCGGATCGCGGCTTTGATGGTTGGCATGGCCTCGGGTGGGATGGTCTCCATTCCGTGGGCGGTGTGGGCGTGTTCGGCGGCGTGGCCGAGAACCTCGTTTTCGTCTGCGCCGCGGGCGACGAAATCGCAGTTCTGGCCGACGTCACTACACTTCAGGATCTTCGACATGGCGTCTCCTTTTGCGGGAGAAGCTTAGCATAGCCGACGGCTTACTCTGCGAGTTGCTG
>JAMFSC010000105.1 GCA_026225095.1 bacterium | reverse complement strand
CCGCGATCTTCTCCATGCGGGCGATAGGATTGCCGGCCCTGCGGTGATATCCGAATACAGCTCAGCCACGATCCTTCCACCTGGAGATCTGCTCCGCGTGGACACGTACGGAAACCTGGTCATTGAGGTGAACGTATGAAGCGCCATGAACCCGACCCCATTGAACTCGCCATCTTTCAGAGCAGTGTTCACTCCATCGCCGAAGAGATGGGCGCCGCTCTCCGACGCACCGCGATCTCGCCGAACATCAAGGAGCGCCGCGACTACTCCTGCGCTCTCTTCGACAGGCATCGACGAGTGATTGCGATGGGGGATCACATGCCAGTTCACCTTGGGTCGATGCCTCTTTCGGTGGAAGCTGTTGTGAAGGCGATGAAGCTGAACCGGGGCGATCTCGCGATCCTGAATGATCCTTACGCTGGCGGAACGCATCTTCCGGACATCACGCTGGTGCTTCCGGTATTTCTCGATGGTCTTGAGGAGCCTTCGTTCTATGCCGCGACCAGGGCACACCATGCCGATGTGGGCGGCATGTTCGCGGGGTCGATGGGGCCCGCGCGTGAGATCTTTCAGGAGGGCATCCGCATTCCGCCCATCCGTCTTGTGACGGGCGGTGTGATGAACTCCGATGTCTTGTCTCTGATCCTGCTGAATGTTCGGACGCCTCGGGAGCGGGAGGGGGATCTGGAGGCGCAGATCGGTGCATGCCGCGTGGGGGAACGAAGGATCCGGGAGCTTGTTGACAAGTATGGAGCGACAAAGCTCGATGACTTATCCGAAGAGTTGATCAGCTACTCGGAGCGGCTGATGCGGGCGGAGTTGACCACTATGCCGGAGGGACGGTTTGAGGCTGAAGACCTGATGGATTCGGACGGAGTGACGGATGACCCGATCACCCTCAAGGTGGCAATCACGCTCGATCCGAAGCGCGGCTCGGCGGCCATCGACTTTACGGGTTCGTCGCCGCAGGTGGGTGGAAGCATCAATGCTGTATATGCGATCACCTACTCTGCCTGCTACTACGTCTTCCGCTGTCTTCTGGCGGAGGATGCTCCTGCTACGGCGGGCTTAATGAACCCAATCACCGTCTTCGCACCGGAGGGAACGATCGTCAATGCACGGCCACCGGCCGCAGTTGCAGGCGGCAATGTTGAGTGTAGCCAGCGCATCGTCGATGTACTTCTGCGTGCGCTTGCGAAGGCTGCTCCAGACCGTGTACCGGCAGCCAGTTGCGGGACGATGAGCAACCTGACCATCGGTGGATGGGACCCACGCGTCGACGCGCCGTTTACCTACTATGAGACGACGGCTGGCGGAATGGGGGCGCGGCCGGGGATGGACGGCATCGATGGGATTCACTGCCATATGACGAACTCCCTGAACACACCGGTCGAAGCGCTTGAGTATGCGTATCCCTTCCGGGTTCGATCGTATCGCTATCGTTCTGGATCAGGCGGGGCGGGCGAGTACAAGGGCGGCGACGGAATCATTCGAGAGATCGAGTTACTGGCGGATGCGCAGGTTACGCTGCTTGGGGATCGACGTAGATTTCAACCCTATGGTCTCGCAGGTGGGGAGGGGGGCGCGGTTGGGATCACGAGTCTGATTCAAGCGGATGGAACGACGGAGATCCTCGACGCCAAGACGAGTATTCACGCTCACAAGAACGATCGGATTCGGATGGAGACGCCCGGTGGTGGAGGCTGGGGCAGATCCACACCGAAATAGACTTCGCAAACAATCGGCGTCAGGAGAATCACCCCACGATGAGCCAGCCAATTGTCTCAGGAGCTCCGGAAGAGAACTGGCTGACCCAGTTGAACCGTGAAGAGCGCACGACCCTTGTCGCCACCTTCGCGGGATGGATGCTCGACGGGATGGATGTGATGGTCTACAGCTTTGTGCTGCCATCGCTCATTCTTCTGTGGCACATCGGGAAGGGCCAGGCCGGACTGCTGGGGACGTCCACCCTTGTGCTTTCGTCCGTTGGAGGCTGGCTCGCCGGACTTGCGGCGGACCGCTTTGGCCGTGTGCGCGTGCTGCAGATCACGATCCTCTGGTTTTCTTTCTTTACCTTCCTCAGCGGCTTCTCGCAGAACTTCAGCCAGTTGTTCGTCATTCGCGGTCTGCAAGGGATAGGCTTCGGCGGTGAGTGGGCGGTCGGATCGGTTCTCATCGGGGAGACAATCCGGGCAAAGTATCGGGGGCGGGCGGTGGGAACGGTGCAGGCCGGATGGGCGATCGGGTGGGGTATTGCTGCTGGTTTCTACGCACTCTTCTCCGCGATGCTGTCACCGGAGATGGCTTGGCGTGCGATGTTCTGGATCGGCCTCGCACCTGCGGCGCTGGCTGTGTACGTGCGCAGGCATGTCCATGAATCCGACATCTACAACCAGAGCCAGACAAGCAAAACGAAGACCAGCAACATGGAGTTCTTCAAGATCTTCTCGCCGTCGATTCTGCGCACCACGCTGCTCGCATCGCTGGTGGCGCTTGGGGCCCAGGGTGGATACTACGCGATTAATACGTGGCTGCCGCTCTACCTGAATGCCCGCGGACTCTCGGTGACGCACACCGCTGGCTACCTGATGGTGGTGATCGCTGGATCGTTCACCGGCTACCTGACGAGTGCGCACCTGGCTGACAGGATCGGACGCAGACTGACGCTTGTGCTCTTTGCCGCGTGCGCCGCCGTCACGGTCACCCTCTACACGGTCGTTCCTATCAGTGACACCACCACGCTTCTGCTCGGGTTTCCCCTGGGCTTCTTCCCGTCAGGCTCCTTCAGCCCAATGGGAGCCTTCTTCACGGAGCTCTTTCCGACCGCGCTGCGTGGCTCAGGACAGGGGTTCTCCTATAACCTCGGACGTGGCGTCGGAGCGTTCTTCCCCGCGATGGTCGGCTTCTTCAGCGTTCACATGAAGCTCGGCCAGGCCATTGCGATCTTCGCTGCGCTGGCCTATGCCCTCATGGTTCTTTCGGTTCTGCTTCTACCGGAGACGCAAGGCGCCGAGCTGTAGCGCTGTGTCTGTTCCGCAATCGGAAGAGTCGCGGCCCTCAGGGCTTCAGGCAGGGGGTCAGATCGGCCTCGGGGTCGAGGGTGCGGGCGATGTTGACCTGGCGGCAGGGCAGGTAGATCCAGCGAGGCTGGGTACCGAAGGCGGCGTCTTCGCGGCCTTTGGCATGGATGAGGAGTGGATAGTACGAGAGGAAGTCGCGGGGCATCCAGCTACGGGGAGAGGTGAGGAACTCTTCGGCGGTGCGGTCGAGGGCGATGCCGCTGAGTTCTCCGGAGTGGATCCAGTCAGCGTAGGCCTGGATGAGGCGATCTCCCTGGAGCTGATTTTTTGCGTCGATCACTCCGCCGGATGCGTCCTGGTGGGCGTGGACGGGTTTGTCGGCGATCATGCCGGCCTCGGGGAAGGCGAAGACGAGGACGTCGCCGGGGATGGCGCGGATCTGGTCTTCGAAGGCCTGGCGTCCGGCGAGTTGTTTGGGGGTGGGGGAGAACTCGGTGGGGGAGTAGATGTGCTGGGCGATCTGCACGGAGAGCGCGGTGAAGAGGATCGCGAGGCAGGCGTTGGCGATGGGGGTGCGACGGCTCTCCAGCAGATGGGAGAGGCGGGCGATGGCGATGCCGAGCAGAACGGAGATCCAGGCGAAGGCGGGAAGGAGCGCATTGGTGCCGGCTCCGCGGTGGGCGCGGATGTAGCAGCTGAAGACGATCATGCCGACGACGGTAACGGCGTAGAAGCTGGCGGCGCGGCCACGGAGGCGCGGGGGTGTAAGCAGGAAGGCGGCGATGATGACCAGAAGGGCGATGCCGTACTGGGCGAGCAGGTCGGAGGGGAGGATGCGGGGGAGGAGATGCTTGTCGAAGCCGAAGCCTCCGACGACGCCGAAGATGTAGAAGCTGTACCAGTGCTGGGTGAGGTGGTTGAGCCAGGCGATGGAGCCGAGGAGGAGGGCGGCGAAGGTGGCGAGGCCGAGGAGCAGACGCCGGGGGCGTTGCCAGTCGTAGGCGAGGGCGAGGACGGCGACGGGGAGCACTCCCTGCTTGGTCTGGAAGGCGCAGACCCAGAGGAGGGCGGCGAAGGCGGGGTTCATCCAGCGCGTGGCGTAGAGGGCGCAGAGGACGAAGAGGAGGCAGAGCATGTCGGTGCGGCCGACGTTGAACCACTCCAGGACGACGGGGTAACAGGAGGCGAAGCAGCCGACCGCGATAAGGGCGGCGAGGTGGCGGCGGACCTCGGCGAAGACCAGCGCGTAGATAACCGCGAAGCAGCCGAGAGTGGAGAGGACGGAGACGGAGCGGAGGGCGATGAAGCCGGCTCCGGTGATCTTCGCCATCGCGGCGGAGGCATAGTAGAAGAGCGGGGTGTAGAGGTAGGGGGTGTAGTCGATGCCGGGTGCGCTGTAGACGGGCAGGCCGTGGAGGATGCGCTGGAGGATGACGACGCTGCCAGTGTCGAATGAGTCGTAGGGGTAGTGCAGGCGGCCCTTGGTTGAGACAAGGAAGAAGATCACCATGAGGACGGCGAGTGCGGCGGCGGAGAACCGCAGCAGCGTGAGAATGCCGGCCGCGAGGCGCAGGGGTGGTGGCTGGCTGGGGGCGGCGGCGGAAGTCTTGGCGATCTGCTCGATGGGGCTGATGGAACTCATGGGCTGATCGATCTCTCTTTCGCGCAGGGAGCGTGGGCTGGGTGGTGATTGGAGGTTGAGGCTGTCGCGCCTTCTGTCGAACAGTGTAAAGCGGGAGTGCGAAGGAGCCGCAAATCAGCATGGTAAGGAAACGACCGCAGAGGCGAGGACGAACTGCCGGGACGAACGACTCAGGGAAGATCGAAGTGCATGTGGAGGGTGCGGGCCAGGAAGGCGTACTCGTCGGTGGTGAGTTCGACGCGCTTGCTAAGGGGCATGCCACCGCCGTGGCCGGCACGGGTTTCGATGCGGATGAGGATGGGATTGGGCCCGGCGCTTGCCGCCTGCAGGGTGGCGGCGTACTTGAAGCTGTGTGCTGGGAAGACGCGGTCGTCGTGGTCTGCCGTGGTGATGAGGGTGGGCGGGTAGGCGGTGCCTGGTTTGATGTTGTGCAGTGGGGAATACTTGTAGATGGCGTGGAACTCGGCCTCGTTCTCGGAGGGAGAGCCGTAGTCGGCCTTCCAGGCCCAGCCGATGGTGAACTTGTCGAAGCGGAGCATGTCCATGACGCCGACCTGGGCGATGGCGGCTCCGAAGAGGTCGGGGCGCTGGAGTTCGCAGGCTCCGACGAGCAGGCCGCCGTTTGAGCCGCCCTGGATGGCCAGCCTGGGGGTGCTGGTGTACTTGTTGGCGATGAGCCACTCGGCGGCGCCGATGAAGTCGTCGAAGACGTTCTGCTTGTGGAGCTTCATGCCGGCCTGGTGCCACTGTTCGCCGTACTCTCCGCCGCCGCGCAGGGTGGCCTGGGCGTAGACGCCGCCCATCTCCATCCACAGGACGTAGGCGGGTGCGAACTGGGGCTGGAGCGAGATGTTGAAGCCGCCGTATCCGTAGAGGAGCGTGGGGTTCTGGCCGTCGAGCTTGAGGCCCTTCTTATAGGTGAGGAAGATGGGGACGCGGGTTCCATCCTTGCTGGGGAAGAAGACCTGTTTGGTCTCGAAGCGGGTGGGGTCGTAGGCGAGTTGGGGCTGGCGATAGAGGGTGGTGTGGGCGGTCGGGAGGTCGGTGGTGGTGGTGGTGCCGAGGTCGAGGCGGTAGACGGTGGCGGGGGTGGTGAAGTTGGTGAAGGTGAAGAAGGTCTCGGTGTCGGTGCGTTTACCTCCGAAGCCTGCGGCGGTTCCGATGGCGGGGAGGTCGAGGGTGCGGTGGGTGTGGTCCTGGCGATTCCAGAGCTCGATGTGGCTTTGGGCATCCGAGAGGTACTGGGCGATGAGGGTGTCGGCGAGCATGGAGACGGAATCGAGTGGATTCTTCGACTCCGGGATGATGATCTTCCAGTCGGCGCGGGCGGGGTGCGCGAGGTCGACGCCGATGACCTTGCCGTTGGGCGCTTCGAGCGTGGTGCGGAACCAGAAGAAGCTGCCGTCGTTGTCGATGGGATCGAAGACGGCCTCTTCGGTGGTGACGAGCTTGAGGGGGGCGACGGACTTATCTTTCAGGTTCAGGATCGTGATCTGGTTGTTGGGGCTGGTCCCACGGGTCTGGTAGATGACGAGATAGTGGCCGTCGTGGGTGACGGAGGCTCCGACGTTGAGCTCCTTGTCGTCTGGCCGCTCGAAGACGAGGGGGTCTTCGGACTGCGGGGTTCCGAGCTTGTGGAAGTAGATCTTGTGAAAGTAGTTGGCCGCCTTGAGGGAGCTTTCCCTGGTGATCCCGTCCTTCACGATTTGGGAGGGGCGCTCGTAGCCCTCGTAGAAAAAGCCGGATTTGTCATTGAGCCAGGCGGCTCCGCTGAACTTGGACCACTCGACGACGTCCGGGAGATCCTTGCCGGTGGTGATGTCGCGGACGTGCCACTTGACCCAGTCCGATCCGGCGTCGGCGAGGGCGTAGGCCATCAGGGTTCCGTCGTCGGTGATGCTGAGTCCGTTGAGGGCGACGGTGCCGTCGGCGGAGAGGGTGTTGGGGTCGATGAGGACGTGGGGCGTTCCGTCGAGGCCCTCCTGCCAGAAGAGGACGGCTTGATTCTGAAGGCCGGTGTTATGACTGTAGAAGAAGCGGTTGCCCTGTTTGGTGGGGGCTGAGAAGCGCTCGTAGTCGGTGAGCTGCATGAGGCGCTTGCGCATGGCCTCGCGCTGGGGGACCTGGCCGAGCCAGGCGTGGGTGACGGTGTTTTCGGCGTCGACCCAGGTCTTGACCTCGGGTGCGTCGACGTTCTCCATCCAGCGGTAGGGGTCGGCGACGTGGGTTCCGAAGTACGCGTCGACCTGCTCGACCTTGTGGGCGACGGGGTAGACAAGCGGGGTGTTCTGGGCGGGGAGGCTGGACGGCAGGAGGGTCGCGGCGCACATGAGGAGGGTCCGTTTCAGGGTGGGGTTGAGCTTGGCGCGGGGCTGGAAGTTCATGGCACTCCGGGATGACGGTGGCTCGAATGCTTCCATTATCACCCACGGGGCTTGATGGGTACGGGTTTGCGAAAGGGTGGGGGAGGGTGGAGAATTGGAGGCATGACGACCCCGACGATCCAGACGACCCCGACAACAGGAACCACCGGCAAGACTGCCATTTCGACAAGCGATGCCCCGGCGGCGATCGGGCCTTACTCGCAGGCAGTGCGGGTGGGCGATATGTTGTTCACTTCAGGACAGGTTGGGCTCGACCCGAAGACGGGCAACCTGGTGGCTGGTGGGATTACCGAACAGACGACCCGGGTGCTCGAAAACCTGAAGGCGGTCCTGGCGAAGGCGGGGCTCGACCTGTTCCACGTGGTGAAGACGACCGTGTTTCTGAAGCAGATGAGCGACTTTGCGGCCATGAACGCCGTCTATGCGAAGTACCTGGCGCCCGAGGGAGTAGTCGCTCCGGCACGTTCGACGGTGCAGGTGGCGGGTCTGCCGAAGGATGCGCTGGTGGAGATTGAGGTGATTGCGAAGGATGCGTCCGAGGCCTGAGACGAGGCCTTGGGTGTGAGCCGAAATGGGGGCTCGGACATCTAATCTTCACAAGGAAGCGAGGGTGAGTGATGGCAGAGGCGAAGGTAGCGAAGGTTGAAAAGACGGACGCGGAGTGGCGGGAGATCCTGACTCCGGAGCAGTACCATGTGATGCGCGAGAAGGGCACAGAACGGGCGTTTACCGGGGCGCTGGTGAACAACCATGAGGATGGAATCTACCGTTGCGGCGCATGCAACGCGGAGCTGTTTCCGTCGGATACGAAGTTCGAATCGGGTAGTGGATGGCCGAGCTTCTGGACGCCGGTTCGTCCGGATGCGGTCGAGATGCATACGGATACGACGTACGGAATGCGGCGGGTCGAGGTGACGTGCGCGACCTGCGGGGCGCACCTTGGCCACGTGTTTCCGGATGGGCCGAAGCCGACGGGCCAGCGGTTCTGCATCAACAGCGCTTCGCTGGCGTTCGAGAAGCAGAGCTAGAGCGGATTGCCTGTTGATATAGAGTTGGGTGCCCCACCTTCGCGACACGTCTCATCGTCGCTAAGGTGGGCCGGAGCGCCACGGCATCCAACGTGCAGCCCTACACCTTCAGCGAATCCGCTCAAGATCCTGGAGTCAAGCCAGCCTTTGCCTTTCTGTCTGTCATTCCCGAAGGGAATCCGCGTTTGCTCCCGCCGCAAAAACCGGGCAGCACTTGACAAATTCACCCCCCAAAACCACCCCATTCACCACCACCATCCAATCTTTCATGACACAAAGTTACAATCGCCAATAACGACGCACCCCCCACCACGTTCCGTTACCGACCGCTGTCCAGTTTTACCGTACAACGGCCCACATCCTGCACCACAAAAACGCACGAGGATCCGAATGTCCTGTACCCCCGACGAACTCCGCAACATCCCCCTCTTCGCCCTCCTCGACGACGAAGAGCTTCACGTCCTCGCCTCCCAGGTTGAGCTCCGCCCCTTCACCCCCCGCCAGCGCATCTACAAGGCCGGAGACCCCGGCGCCGCCGCCTACATCATGATCTCCGGCACCGTCCACGTCACCATCGTCGACGAAGACCAGCAAGAGGTCCTCGTCGCCGAACCCGCCCACGGAGAGTTCTTCGGCTTCGCCTCCATGCTCGAAGGCACCCCCCACCACACCACCGCCATCACCCTCACCGACACCACCCTCCTAGAGGTCGACCGCAACGACATCGAGGTCCTCATCCAGAAGAAACCCCTCGCCGGCATGGACATGATGACCGTCCTCGCCCGCCAGTTTCACGCCGCCCAGCAGCTCGTCCGCGACCGCGCCACCCGCAACCCCAACGACCTCATCGAGAGCGAATCCACCTTCGGAGAACGCATCGCAGACCGCGTCGCCAGCTTCGGGGGCTCCTGGACCTTCATCATCAGCTTTGGAGTCGTTCTGTCGGTCTACACCACCATCAACGTCATCCTCCGCGGCAAGGCATGGGACCCCTACCCCTTCATCCTCCTCAACCTCTTCCTCTCGATGCTCGCCAGCATCCAGGCTCCGGTCATCATGATGAGCCAGAACCGTCAGGACATGAAGGACCGCCTCCGCGGCGAGCTCGACTACAACGTCAACCGCCGCGCCGAGGCCGAGATCCAGAACCTCTCCCGCAAGCTCCACCTCCTCACCGACAAGCTCGAAGACGTCGACGAGCTCCTCCGCAAGCGCCCCTAATCAGTCCGCGCCCACCAGCGTAATCCGCCCATTCCGCAGCCGAAACCGCTCGCCCCGCCACACCACCGTATCCCCGGCGAAGCTCCACATCCAGAACACCAGCCCGGTCAAATCCCGCAGCGGCAGAAGCCACAGATCCCGCAGCACCTGCCCATCCCGCAGGATCCCCACCCCCACCGCCAGCGCCACCGAAACCCGCGCCAGCAGCACCATGCTCAGCAGCGAAAAGCTCCAAAGCTCAAACCCGCTCGCCACCACCGTCGCCACCGCCCACGGCACCGCATAGGTAATTCCCAGCCCCAGATACCCCAGCTTGCGAGAGTCCCGCGTCGACCGCGCCCACCGCATCTGGTGATCCCAATACCCCCGCAGCCCATACCCCGGAACCGTCGTCTCGACCACCTCCGGACACAGCTCCACCCTGTACCCCGCCCTCGCGATCCGCACGCCCATCTCATAATCGTCCGCAAGATATTCGACCAGCGCCGCCAGCCCCCCCGCCTTCTCAAGCGCCGTCCGCGTCATCGCCAGCGTCGATCCCAGCCCGAAGTGCAGCCCCCCTTCAATCATCCGCGCCGTCAGCACCCCCGGCATAAAGTCCGTCGAGATCCCCAGCGCCTCCAGCCGCGCCCAGACCGTCCGCCCCCGCCCGCTCTCCGCCGTCCGGCCCAGGTAAGGAGCCGTCACCAGCCCCACCCGCTCATCCCGGAAGCACCCCATCACCCGCGCCAGATACCCCGGCGTCACCGCAATATCGCTGTCATTCACCAGGCAGTGTTCATACGTCCCAGAAGCC
Organism: bacterium; assembly: GCA_026225095.1. GTDB lineage: Bacteria > Acidobacteriota > Terriglobia > Terriglobales > Acidobacteriaceae > Edaphobacter. Next base: position 3,732 of record JAMFSC010000105.1, on the reverse strand, counting down.
AACATCTGCACCAGGTTGCTCACCTTGCCCGAGGTCCCCAGCCGCTCCGTACAAACCAGCAGCCGGATCGCCACCGCGGGAAACTCCTCCCGCAACCGCGCAATCTCCGCCACCGCCGGGTCTTCGAGCGAACTCACTCCAAACAGAATCTCGAACCGCCCTGAATACACCTGCAGGCAATGGCTGCGAAGCCCCGCATACATCCGCTCGTCGACGCCCTTCAGCGGCTTCAGAATCGTCACATCCGGAGCATAGCCATCCTGCCCCGTCCCACGCCACGCCCGCCCAAAACTCCGCGCCGCCCAAAGCGCCAGCACCAGGTAGCCCAGGCCACCCAGCGTCAGCAGCGCGGTCATCCCTGCAATCGCCGTTGCCATCCCCCTAGTCTATCGAACGTCGAATCAAAAGGATCGCCCAGCGCTCCCAACCTTAGAAGAGGAGATCAAAACGGTTGTGCTCGCCGGGCTTCAATAAAACCACCAGCACGTCATCCAGCAGAACGTCCTGATCAGCAACCACGGCGGTCAACTGGACGATCTTGTATTCCGTCCGTTGCTCGGCCGGGTTGGCTGGATCTGGAAAGTCACTGGAAAGGATGCTTAGGGTATAGCTGCCGGGCGGGAGGTAGTGGACCTCGAAGGTTCCGTCGTCTCCGATCTCAACGAATCTGGAGGCCTCTTTCGCTCCATTTTCCTTAAAATAGACCATCGTCCTTGGCGCATGATGGTCGTCTGCGGCCAGCACTCTGCCCTTGAGCGTGTGCAGGCCTTGTGGATCGATCGTTAAATCGGCGTCCGCGATCTGCTCGGCTCCGCGCACTTCGAATACCTTCGCATCCCTGCGGCGAAAGGCCGCCGGTGCGTACACCGGTATCATCTCGGGATATGCTTGTTCGCGGCCGCTGGAGCGAGTATTGCTCCCGTCGTTCATGACGACGCGCCCCGGGTTATGATCAATGGCCATCATTGCTGTCACGATGTACTTGCCGGGTGACAGCCCGAAGAAGCGGTATCGGCCCTGATCGTCTGTTGTCAGTCCTCTTTGTACCTCTTGAGCAGCAGCTAGTGATTGCACGGCCACCTGGCGCGGCGAGACGACCTTACCTCGGTTCTCCCGGCCCAGTGCGCCTTCAAGACGCAAGAAACTGTCGATCGGCTCACACCCCACCATTGCACCGATCACTGGACTGCCGTCCGCGAACTGCGCCCGACCGGTGATAACAGCTCCACGGTGCAGGGTCAGGTTTAAGCTTGCCGTCTGTCCGGCGCCTACATGCACCTGCGGCAGCGACGCGATGAGGCTCTCAAGCTGTTCCTCGGAGAGAGAGAAATCCATGGCTGCCGCTGCACCCGGGGTGATGTATCCAGGCTTGCGCGCTACCACGAGGTAGTCCCCTTCCGGAGCGTCCAGGCGAAAGCTGCCATCCATGCCCGAGGTCCCGTAGATGCGTTGGACGCGGCGATCAGGCTGCTTTGGTGCACCAGAAGGGATTGGTTGTTTCCCGGGCGGCTCCACATCTTCCTTCGCCGGAATTGGGACGACATTGATCTCTGCAAAGCGCGCGGGCAACTGCGTCTCGCCGTAATAGACAACCCCTGCGACAGAACCAGTGAGAGCGGAAGGACGTTCGGGTGCCGCTGCCGACTGTTGTGGATGCGCCAAGCCCAGCGAGAGCTTTGTAAGGAAGACGAGCAAGAGGCAAGGCTTCGAACGGCGCATGGACTGAGACTGTGCCTCCGGTTAGATCTCGATTGCTACTTACCGACGTGGCTGGGAACGTACATCTGGAGAAGCGGCAATTCGACAGCGACGATCGCAACCTGACCCGCTTCTACTCATACCGCAACGCCTCAATCGGATTCAAATTCGCCGCCTTCCAAGCCGGGTAGATCCCAAAGATCAGCCCAATCAAACACGAGCTCGCAAACGCCGTCGCGATCCAAACCGGCGAGATCAGCGACCCGAACGGCGTGAACTTGAGCCCAAACGCAATCAGGCTCCCGATCGCCACCCCCAGCACCCCACCCACCGCGCACAGCGTAATCGCCTCCAGCGTGAACTGCGTCAGGATCGTCTGCTTCGTCGCACCGATCGCCTTTCGAATCCCGATCTCCCGCGTTCGTTCCGTCACGCTCACCAGCATGATGTTCATCACCCCGACTCCACCCACCAGCAGCGCAACACTCGAAAGCGCAAACAGCAGCAGGAACAGCCCACCCGACACCTGGTTCCAAAGCCGCGTCAGCGTATCGGTGCCAAAGATTGCGAAGTTATCCGCAGCCTCGTTCTTCACCTTCCTCCGCCGCCGCAGCAGCTCCTGCAACTCGTCTTCGACCAGCGGCCGGTTCTTCGGATCGTCGTACTTCAACGTGATCCAGTAATCCAGCACCTCCGGATGCAGCTTATGGAACGTCGTAATCGGAAAGTCCGCCACATTATCCTGCGGGTTCTTCCCTCCCCCAAACGCCTGCTTCTGCTTCTCCCCCACCCCGACCACCGTGAACAGCATTCCGCCCACAATGACCTCCTTGCCCAGCGCGTTGTCCACCCCGAACAGCTCGTCGGCCGTATCGTAGCCAAGCACCGTCACATTCGCCCCGCGTTCCTCGTCGCTCTCGTTGAAGAACCGACCGGAGTAGATCGCCAGGTCATGAACATCCTTCTCCGACGGCGTAATCCCCTGCAGCGTGGTGTTCTGCATCTTGCGTCCGTTCCCCGAGATCGCCGCCTTGCCCAATCCGCCGGCGACATCGTGATCCGCATACTGCAACGCCGGCGACACCGCCAGCACGTGCGGAAGGTCCCGCATCGCCACGGCATCCTCGTAGGTCATCTGCTTGCGCGTCAGCATCTCGGTGGTGGGCCGCTTGCCGAACACCGGAAAGCGAAAAACGAACAGCACGTTCGACCCCAGAGACTGCACCAGCCCCTCGACATTCGCATTCAGGCCATTGATCACCGAAGAGATCACGATCACGGTAAACACCCCGATCACGATTCCAAGGATCGTCAACCCGCTCCGCATCTTGTTGCCACGCAGCGTATCCATCGACATCCGCATCGTCTCGTTGAAGTCCGCAATCCGCATCGGTCACCTCTCACAACTCACAACCAAAAGTCTCAATCCGCCCGCAAAGCCACAATCGGATCCAGCCGAGCCGCCTGCCGCGCCGGATAAACCCCAAAGAAAATTCCCGTCCCCGTCGCCACCAGCAAACCCATCACCACGCTCCAAAGCGCCACGGTCGATGGGAACCCGATCGCCAGCGTCACCACCTGCGCCACCATCACCCCGCCCAGCACACCGAAGACCCCGCCCACCAGCGCCATCATCGCGGATTCCAGCAGAAACTGCATCAGGATGTCCCGCCCCTTCGCCCCCAGCGCCTTCCGGATCCCGATCTCCCGCGTCCGTTCCGTCACGCTCACCAGCATGATGTTCATAATCACGATTCCGCCCACCACCAGCGAGACCGCCGCAATCGCCCCCGCGACCGCGCCAAACGACTTCGTGATCCCGCTCGCGAAACCCACCAGCGTGTTGTTCGTGTCCAGCTCGAACGAGTTCTCCTTGCCCGCCGTATCGTGCCGCCGCGACCTCATCAGCACCCGCACCTCGTCCGCAGCCTGCTCCAGCACCGGCCCCGCCTGCCCCGCCTTCACGTAGATCGTCACCGACTTCGCCGTCCCATAGCTCTTCTGGTAGGCCGTCAGCGGAACCCCCACCCAGTT
>JAMFSC010000104.1 GCA_026225095.1 bacterium | reverse complement strand
GTTGGCTCGATCAAGCATCATGAGATCGGCGAGCTCATCGATGATGATCATGATGTAGGGCAACGGTTCCTGGTTGACGTCTTCAAAGAGATATTCGGAGCCGTGCTCGAAGAGCTTGTTGAACTGGTCGATGTTGCGGACGTGATTCGCCGCGAGGAGCTTGAGGCGGCGTTCCATCTCTCGGACGGCGTTGCGCAGGGCGTTGGCGGCTAGTTTGGCCTCGGTGATGATGGGCGTGAAGAGGTGGGGGATGCCCTCGTACATGCCGAGCTCGACGCGCTTGGGGTCGACGAGGATCATGCGGACCTGTTCGGGGGTCGACTTGTAGAGCACGCTCATGATCATGGCGTTGATGGCGACCGATTTTCCCGAGCCCGTGGAGCCGGCGATGAGGACGTGGGGCATGGCGGCGAGGTCGCCGGTGACGATGGCTCCGTTGATGTCTTTGCCGAGGGCGATGGCTAGTTTGGATTTGCTTTTGACGAACGACTCGCACTCGACCACGTCGCGCAGCCAGATGGTCTCGCGGTCGTGGTTCGGGACCTGGATTCCGACGGTGGATTTGCCGGCCATGCGCTCGATGAGGATGGACTCGGCGGCCAGGGCGAGGCAGAGGTCGTCGGCGAGGCCGGTGACGCGGGAGTACTTGACGCCGGCGTCGGGGCGGAACTCGAAGGTGGTGACGACGGGGCCGGGGTTGATCTGGGTGACGGTTCCGTCGACTCCGAACTCGGCGCACTTCTGGACGAGGACGCGGGCCTCGTCGCGGAGGGCTTCTTCGCGGACCTGCACCTGCTCTTCGGAGTGGAAGAGGAGCGAGGAGGGTGGGAGCTTGTAGCCGCGGATGGACTTGGGCGTGATGGCGACGTGCTTGATGTCGGCGTCGGCGCGGCGGCCGAAGGAGATGGGCTGGGGGTTGGCGGCGATGGGGGCGGCTTGCTGCAGGGCGGGGGCTTCCTTGGGCTTCTGGAGGAAGGGCGATGGGGGGAAGGGCTTGAGGTTGTCGCGGGGCTTGGTGGGGGTTGCGGATTTCAGGCCAGGGATGGGGAGGGGCTTGGCGTTGGCGAAGAAGTCGTCTTCGTCCTCGTCGGGACGGGTGGGGGGGAGGGCGGAGAAGACGTCGCGGCCACCTTCGTGGAAGGTGTCGGGGAAGGCGGCGGGTTCGGGGTTGTGCGGCAATGGAGCGGCGGCGGCGAAGAGGGCTTCGGCGAAGGGAGCGGCGGCGGCGGAGGCGGTCGAGAAGGGGGTGACGGGGGGGGCGTCGACGTTGGTGCGGGGCATCTGCTGGAAGAGCGAGGTGGGGTGGGGCTCGAGCTCGGCGGCTTCGGCGGCCTGCTGGATGGCGAGGTCTTCGGCGCGCTGACGGCGGCGGCGCCACCATCCGAAGAGGCCACCGAGGAGGGTGGTGGGCTCGGCGGCGAGGGGGAGGGAGCCGTCGGCGGGGCGGGGGGTCTCGGGGTAGTCGCGGGCGTTTTCGCGGCGGAGCTTGCGGGCGGCGAGTTCGCGCTTGCTCTCGAAGCCGCTGGCCTCGGCGTCTAGGGCTTCGCGGCTGGCGCGGCGCTGGCGGCGGGCGTCGAGGCGCTCGCGGAGGTTTTCGACAAAGGCGAAGTGGGTGAAGAGCCACTGGCGGGCGGTGGCGAAGGTGAAGGTCGTGGCCAGGTAGAGGGAGACGGCGACCATCAGGGCCAGGACGATGGAGGCTCCGGGAAGGTTGAGGAAGTGGACGAGGGAGTCGGCGAGGATGCGTCCGCTGGCGCCTTCGATGGGGAGGGCGCTACGCCAGAGGAGATGGCCGGGAAGAAGTGCGATGGCGGCGGGCGCGAAGATGAGCCAGAAGAGCAGGCCGAGGTTGCGGGCGAGAGGCGAACCGGCCGGGCGGGAGCGCATCCAGCAGAGGCCCAGGCGGCCGAGGATGAATGGGACCAGGAAGATGGCGACGCCGACGATCTGGAAGGAGAGGTCGGAGAGATAGGCTCCGATGAGTCCGGCCCAGTTGTGCGCGGGGCGGGCGGCGGCGATGCCTCCGACGGTGTCGAAGGATGGATCGGCGGGGGTGTAGGTGGCGAGAGCCAGAAACAGGAGCCCGGCCGCGACCAGGACGATGAGACCAAGGAGCTCATTGAGTCGGCGATTGCGCGTTGGCGTCGTATCGAGGCGGAGGGTTCTGAGATTGGTCAGATTGGTCTGATTGTTCATGGGAGGCCCTGTGCCGTGGGCGTTCGGCTCGTGTGCCCGCGAGCCGGGGTTTCCAGAGCAACTTTCATTATCACGTGATGCGGCGCGGGAAGGGGGGAAGACTAAAACATGGAATCAGGATGCAAACCCGGAAGGGAACCCGGCATCTAGGTAGACAGTACTCGCCGTCAGGCTATCGATTGACGGCCCTTGGTAGATGCGGCTGGCAGGGGAGTGGGATTTTCGCCATTTCTCCTGCTTGCCGCCGGCGAAGGAGAATGGCCGACAGCCGGCGGACCCTGCACCAGCCGACGCGAAACGGAATCAAGTTGAGAAGTATGAGAAGCGCAACCAAGTGAGGGAACGATGTCCAACGAATCGAGCAAGCTGAAGGAAACAGAGAGCGTTCTGAAGGAAGTTATCAATGTTCTGGAAGATTCGCAGAAGGGCTTTGCCCATCTGGGCGAGCACCTGAAGGATGACCAGCTGAAGCGGTATTTCATGGCCGAGAGCCTGAAGCGGGCCAGCTTCCGCGGTGAGCTCGAGAGCGAGCTTCACCGTGACGGCGTCCATGATGTCAATGAGACAGGCACGACGGCGGGTACGCTTCACCGTATCTGGGGCGATCTGAAGGCCAAGATCGGCGTCAGCGATCATGAGCTGCTGGCAACGGCGGAGCAGGGTGAAGATGTTGCCAAGAAGACCTACGAGGATGCACTCTCGCAGGAGCTTCCCGCGCCGGTGCGTGAGATTCTGCAGACGCAGCAGCGCCATGTCCTCACGTCGCATGACTATGTGAAGCACCATCGCGATATGTTGGTTAGCAAGTAACATCTTCTGGGTTCGATTTGTGCCGGGAGCGGATCGGCGGTAGGCTCAGGCCTGCCGCCGGTTTGCGTCTGGAGGGTTTGTGCTGGGACGGATTCTGCTCGGGGTGCTGTTCGTGGTGGCGGGCGTGATGCACTTCGTGGCACCCGGCAGGTACGTGCAGATTATGCCGCCGATGCTTCCCGCGCCCGGAGCGCTGGTTTATCTCAGTGGTCTCGCGGAGATTCTTGGTGGCGTGGGAATTATGGTGCCAGGGACCCGGCGGCTGGCGGCGTGGGGCCTGGTGGCGCTGCTGATCGCGGTGTGGCCGGCCAATCTCTACATGGCGATGGTTCCGGAGCGGTTCCCTGCCGTACCCCTTTGGGCGCTTTGGGCCAGAGTTCCGGTGCAGGTTCCGATGATCTGGTGGGCATGGGTATATGCCCGGAAGTAGGCAGCGCCTCAGGTTTTCGCTGAAGGCAGGGGCTAACCGAGTCCGCTCACAAGCGCGTCGCGGTAGTTGCACCTGGACTCATCGCGGAATATGATCAACGATCACATCTAGTTATCGGACCGAAGATGGCGTTCAACCGGTAGCACTTCGAAGTGAATCCCAAACTTGGCTTAATCAAATCGTGATCAGAAGGTGGCGGCAGTGCATTCCATAGTCTGGCTTCTTCTTGTTCCGCCGTGTCTCGCGTTCTTGGCGTGGCAGATCCTTCGCTACAGCCCCAGAGTCGGGTTCCCTTCGATACAGTTTCGATTCGGCAAGTATGGCTTTTGGATATTGCTGACAATTACCTATGTTGCGATGTCTGCGGCCGCTCTGATCGAGCACAAGATCTGAATCGGTCAGCATGCTTCCTTGAAGCGGCGGTGGTCCACTTGAATCGAGGCTGTTGCATTCCGGACAATCTTGCGCAGGTTGCAAAGTATGCCGAAGGTGGGCACTCGACTCATACCAGTGGGCAATCCGCTGTCGCTAGGTCACGGGTCCGGGGTTGAACAGCACGAACTCATTGTGCAGACCCCAATGATCGGCCCACGTCTCCTTCTCTCCACTGGCTACGGCGAGCATCATGTGGAAGATCTCCCACCCAACCTCTTCGATCGTCGCCTCGCCGGTGGCGATCCTTCCGGCGTCGATGTCGATCAGATCGGACCAGCGGTGCGCCAGCGAACTGCGTGACGCGATCTTGATGACCGGCGTCATCGCCAACCCGTAAGGCGTTCCCCGGCCTGTCGTGAAGAGGTGCATGTTCATTGCGGCGGCAAGTTGCAGGGTTCCGCAGATGAAGTCGCTGGCGGGCGTCGCCGCGAAGATCAGGCCTTTGCGGGTGACGCGCTCGCCCGGGCCGGTGACTCCCGCGATCGCGCTGCTTCCCGCCTTGGCAACCGAGCCGAGCGCTTTTTCGACGATGTTCGAGAGGCCACCCT
>JAMFSC010000103.1 GCA_026225095.1 bacterium | reverse complement strand
GTAGCAAACAGAGTCCTCGCCCCAATCCGGTCATGCAGATGCTCTACCGTAGCCCACGCCAAACTTAACCCGTCATACGTAGCCGTCCCGCGACCCATCTCATCCAGCAGCACCAGCGACCGCGCTGTCGCCGTATTCAAAATCGCCGCCGTCTCCGTCATCTCCACCATGAACGTCGACCGTCCCCGCGCCACATTGTCACTCGCCCCAATCCGTGTATAAATCCGGTCGACAAGTCCCAGTCGCATCTGTTCCGCAGGAACAAAACACCCACACTGAGCCATCACCACCAGCAGGGCCGCCATCCGCAGATACGTGCTCTTACCACCCATATTCGGTCCAGTAATCAGCAGCACCGCTGGCCCTGCATCGGCGTCCATATGGACCGAGTTCGGAACAAACCGTCCGCCACCACTCTCCTCCAACCGTCGCTCGACCACCGGATGCCGCGCTCCCACAAACTCCAGCACCCCAGACTCTTCAACACTAGGCCTCACCCATCCCCGCAACGCCGCCAGGTGCGCGAAGCAAGCCAGCATATCGATCTCCGCGATCTTCCGTGCCGTCTCCCGCATCCTCGCCGCGCCATTCAGCAGCTCACGCCGCAGCTCCGCGAATATCCTTCGCTCAATCTCTCCCGACCGCTCCTGCGCCGTCAGAATCTTCGCCTCATACTCCTTCAGCTCCGGAGTCGTAAACCGCTCCGCGTTCACCAGCGTCTGCTTCCTCTCATAGTCCGCCGGAACCGCCTTCGCATTCGCCTTCGTGACCTCGAGATAGTATCCAAACACGGAGTTGAACCGAACCTTCAGCGACCCGATCCCCGTCCTCTGCCGCTCTCGCTCCTCGATCGCCACCAGCGCCTGCCGCCCACTCCGGCTCAGCTCCCGCAGCTCATCCAGCTCCGCATCCACCCCCCCCCGAATCACCCCACCCTCCGCCAGGTTCATCGGAGCATCCTCCGCAATCGCCTCCCCCACCAGGTGATGCAGATCGGTCATCGCATCGACGCTCTCCGCCAGCTCCCGCCAGCGCCCACTCGAAAACTCCCCGACAGCACTCACCACCCCCGGCAGAGCCCCCAGCGTCCCCGCCAGCGCCAGCACCTCCCGCGGTCCCGCCGAGTCCATCGCGACCCGCCCCAGCAGCCGCTCGAGATCCAGCACCCCATCCATCGACCGCCGCAACCCCTCCCGCCGCCGCAGATCCGCAGCCGCCTCCCCCACCGCATCCAGCCGCGCCGCAATCTCCCGCAGCCCGCTCGCCGGACGCAGCAAAGTCGCCCGCAAAAGCCGCTTGCCCATCGGTGTCGAACACGCATCGAGCGTATAAAAGAGCGTCGTCTGAGCCGTCTCCCCAGAAAAAAGAGGCTCCACCAGCTCCAAATTCCGCACACTCACCGCATCCAGCTCCAGGCACGTAGAGCGCTCATAAAACCGCACGCCATCCACATGCTCCAGCGCCCCCTGCTTGGTAGCCCGCATGTAGTGCAGCATCGCGCCAGCCGCAATCGCCGCCGTCTCATACCCGGCGAGCCCCATCCCATCCAGCGAATGCACCTTGAAGTGGCTCTTCAGCAGCGGCAACGCATACTCCGTCGTAAACACCCAGTCATCCAACCCGGTCTTGGTTCGGATCGCCTCCAGCCCCGAATCCCCACCCTCCTGCGCAGCCTCCCCCCGAAGCGTAGCCTGACGATCACCCATCAGCCCAAGCCCATCCTTCGAGTACAGCAGCTCCACCGGCCGCACCCGCCCAATCTCGTCCAGAACCCCCGCCCACGCCCCCGCGCCAGAAAACTCGGTCGCCCGAAACTCCCCTGTCGAAAGATCCAGCAAAGCCAGTCCCGCCGCGGCATTCGCCCCAGCCCCCCGCACCGCCACACTTCCCAGCCAGCAACTATCCGCCGCCTCCAGCCCTGGGTCGACCGCCGTCCCCGGCGTCAGCACCCGCGTCACCTCCCGCCGGACGATGGTCTTGACCGTCTTCGGGTCCTCCATCTGCTCGCACAGGGCGATCTTGTACCCCATCCGCAGCAGCTTCTGCAGATAACCCTCCGCCGCATGGTACGGAACACCGCACATCGGCTGCTTCTTCTCCCGGTCCCGCGCCGTCAGCGTCAGTTGCAGAAGCCGCGCCACCAGCACAGCATCGTCATAAAACAGCTCGTAGAAGTCCCCGATCCGGATAAACATCAGGCAATCCGGATGCTCCTCCTTGGCCTGAAAGTACTGCCGCATCGCCGGCGTCTGCTTCCCGGCATCGACCACCACCACCCCGACCTGTGCCTCCGTTACATCCTGCATCCGCCCCACCGATCCCAACCCGCAGAATACCGCACCCCCTCACCCCTCCGCATCCACCGTGTTCTCCCCGGTTCCGCCGTCCCCAAACCCCAACGTCCCGCGCGTCACCACCAGCACGATCCCGGCCGCCGCAAGGTCCACCAGAGCCCCGCTCGCGAACGACTTCAGACCCAGCGCCACGCCAAAGACGTTTGAAGCCACATGCCAGACCGTCACGACCCCCAGGCTCTCCGAAGACCGGTTGTACAGCCAGGCCATGATGATCGACCGTCCCAGCAGGCCCAGCGCCCAGAATCCGAATGGATAGTGCGACATCGGGCTGCTCGACAGGATAAACAGGGGAATATGCCAAAACGCCCATAACGCACCCACCAGCACCGCCGCCCACGCAGGATGTCCCCGCAGCTGAAGCCGACGGAGCGCGAACCCTCGCCAGCCGACCTCCTCCCACGGATTCGCTGCAAACCCGACCAGCAGGGCTCCAAGGACAGCCATGTTCGGCGAAGCGGGTTCCGCCCACGTCCCACCCGGCGCCCACGCCACGCTCAAACGGTTCGCCACAAGAAAGAGAACCGCTGGCCCGACGGTCGCCACCACCCACCACCGCCAACTCACCCGCCTCACGAACGGCCCAACCCAGCGCGTCCAGACCCCCCGCTCCCCGGCCAGCCAACCCACCAGCCCAGCCGCTACCGCCGGTCCCACCGCCGGAAGAATCAGCCCGCCCATCCAGAGGCGGCTGCGGAACAACCCCACACCCCACTGGCCCGCGAGCAGCGGAAGATACCCCGCCCAGGAGATCCCAAAAGCCAGCAGATAGAAGGTAGTCACCGGATATCTCGCTGCCGCCGGATTCCGCAAGAAGACGCTCCCAAAAGACAATGTGGCGAGAAGACCCGGACGACCGGACGACGGAGACGATTAAAGGGACGAGAGGATTTCAACCGGAATTATAGGTCCCCCGGTCCCTCGCCACTCTTCGCCAGCTCGCTTGACAGTCCCGGCACATCGCGCCCGGAGCCGCCCGTCACGGTATACTCAAGGTTTGCGGCCAGGCAGCACCGGCCAGACGAAAACATCATGTCCCTCCTCTGGCTCCGAGTCGCGGTTCTCCTCTACGGCATAGCGTCGCTCGCGGTCCTTCCCGCCGCGCTGTACGACCGCCCACGCTGGCGTCACATCGCCGTCCCCGCGACCATCGCCGCCATCCTCTTCCACTTCGTGTCGTTCGCCGAAATGCTCAACGCGGCCCACCACATGCTGCCGGTCGACACCCACGAGACCCAGGCCCTGCTCGCCCTCCTCCTCGCCCTCGCCTTCCTGCTCGTCTACTGGCGCTACAAGACCGTCTCGCTGGGAGTCTTCATCCTCCCCGTCGTCGTCCTCCTGACCCTGGTCCCGGCCTTCCGCCCCAGCCACGAGACCCTCCAGCTCGCCCACTCCAACTGGATCTTCCTCCACATCGCCCTGCTCCTCGCCGGCTACGCCTGCCTGATCCTGTCGCTTCTGGCGTCCCTGCTGTACCTGATCCAGGAACGCCGCCTCAAGAGCCGCTCCCAGGCCACCAGCCGCATCAAGCTCCCACCCCTCGAGACCATCGACCAGATAGCCCTCAACACCCTGTTGATCGGCCTCCCCTGCATGACCGCCGGCCTCCTCATCGGCTCAGCCGTCGCCGCCGTGACGGTCGGTCCCGCCTTCTTCCTCGACCCCAAGGTCCTCCTCTCCTTCGCCATGTGGATCGCCTACGTCGGCATGATCCACATCCGCCGCATCTCCGGCCTGCGCGGACGCCGCGCCGTCTATCTCTCCACCTTCGTCTTCTTCGTCGTGGTCACGGTCTGGGCCGCGAACAGCCTCTCCGCCGTCCATAGGTTCTCCAGCTTATGAGCCAGAACCTCATCCTCCTCGGCGTCAACCACACCACGGCCCCCATCGAGGTCCGCGAGCGCCTCGCCATCGCCCCCGGCCGCCTCGCCGACGCCACCCGCACCCTCCTCCACCAGCCCGGAGTCCGCGAAGGCCTCATCCTCTCCACCTGCAACCGCGTCGAACTCGTCACCCTGCAGGAGCGTGAGCCCACCGCCAAGGCCGACCTCCTCCGCTTCCTCGACGAGTACTTCTCCGTCCCCGCCGCCACCATCCAGCCCCACCTCTACGAGTTCCGCGAGCGCGAGGCCGTCCGCCACCTCTTCCGCGTCGCCAGCTCCCTCGACTCCATGGTCGTCGGCGAGCCCCAGATCCTCGGCCAAGTCAAAGAATCCTACCCCGTAGCCCGCGAGGTAGGCGCCGTAGCCGGAACCCTCGACGCCCTCCTCCAGCGCGCCTTCACCGTAGCCAAGCGCGTCCGCACCGAGACCCAGATCGGCTCCAACTCCGTCTCCATAGCCTCGGTAGCCGTAGACCTCGCCCGCAAGATCTTCGGCAGCCTCCAAGGCAAGACCGTCCTCCTCGTCGGAGCAGGGAAGATGTCCGAGCTAGCCGCCCGTCATCTCATCCAGCACGGAGCCACCAGTATCCTCGTCTCCAACCGCACCCAGGCCCGCGCCGAAAAGCTAGCTGCCGAATTCCTCCACGCCTCCGTCACCACCACCGTCATCCCCTACGAAGACCTCTACGAGCAAGCAGCCCGCGCCGACATCGTCATCACCTCCACCGGTGCCCCCCAAAAACTCTTCAGCCGCTCCCACGGCCAGCACTTCCTCCAGCGTCGCCGCAACCGCCCCATGTTCTTCATCGACATCGCCGTCCCCCGCGACGTCGACCCCGGCATGAACGAAGTCGAAGGCTGCTTCGTCTACGACATCGACGACCTCCAGCAAGTCGCCCAGGCCAACCTCGCCGACCGCAGCAGGGAAGCGCAGTCTGCCGAAAACATCATCACCGAAGAAGTAGCCAGGTACCAGCAGCGTCTCCAGTCCCGAGATGCTGTCCCCGCCATCCTCGCCCTCCAGCAGACCGCCGAGCAGGTCCGCGAGGCCGAACTCGCCCGCACACTCGCCAAACTCGCCTCCACCGGCCTCACCCCAGCCCAGCAAACGGCCATCGAAGCCCTCACTCGCTCGCTCACCGCCAAGCTCCTCCACCCCCAGCTCATCGCCCTGCGCAAGAGCGCCGCCGCCCCCGAGGAAGAGTAGTCGTACTGACCTTTCGGGAACCCCGGTTGTAGAATCACCGTACTCGGCTATGCGTCCCAGCCTCGTTTCAAAGGAGTACCCGCCGAACTCAGCGCCCTACCCTGAGCGAACGCCATCATGAGCCTCCTCGACACCGGACGGGACAATAGTCGATCGCGTAAGGCAGCCGCTTACCTCCTCGCTTTCACTCT
>JAMFSC010000102.1 GCA_026225095.1 bacterium | reverse complement strand
CAGGTAATCCCGACATGCCTGCTCCGTAGCAAACCGAGCCTCGAATTCCCTCAGATTGCGGGGATAATCCTCCATGCGGCAAAACACTACAGGTTGGGGTTACCTGAGTCAAGTAAATAACCACCTACCGGGATTTAAGTACAGCGTGACAGCTGGCAGCGAGTACGATCGAAGACCTCGAGTGGGTCGAGGAGGGGGCCGTCCTGAACTTGAGGCGGTCAAAGACCGATCAGGAAGGGCAGGGAAGGAAGGTGGCGATCCCCAGGGGAGCGCACCGGACGACCTGCCCGGTGACCGCGTTGACCGACTGGATCGAGGCCGCCGGGATCACCGAGGGGCCGCTCTTCCGCGAGATCGATCGGCACGGCACGGTCAGCATCCGGGCGCTGCACCGGGATTCGGTGGGGGCGATCCTCAAGAAAGCGGTCGCGCGCGCAGGGTTCGATCCGAAGGAGTTTGCGGGGCATTCGCTAAGGTCGGGGTTTGCGACCCATGCGGCGAGGAACGGGGCTAGCGCCTTCGACATCATGCGCCAGACCGGGCACCGGTCGATCACGACCGTGTCTCGCTACGTCCGCGACGCGCAGATCTTCCGGGATGCGCCGGCCAGCAAGCTGGGGCTTTGAAGAAACTCAGAAAGGGGTTAACTCTCCATTCTGTATGAATGACTCGGCCTGATAGCACCAGCTAAGGATTGCTTCTGGTTTCTCCGCTATACCCGAGCGAAGCGATCTATTCACGCTAACATCAAGGGATTGCATTCGATCTCACAGCTGGCCTCCTAATGCGGCGGCGTAGTGAGCACGGAGGTCATTCCCCCGCCCGAAGACGGCCTTCGTAGCGCAAGCCTGCAGTCGCAGGCCAGTCTAGAACACTCGGTCCTCGAGGTCCTTCGACGGGCGTTCTATTATCTTGAGGCGTTCTTTTATCCTATGCGCTGGACTTCTAGGGCTTACACGCAGTCCATTGAGTGCATCGGCCTTGCCGCGCAACGGAGCTCCAAACGTTAATCTCCGAAGGTGGTTTGCTTCTATGAGTCGTAATGAAGAGGGGAATCAAGCTCGGCGTCGGCTGATGGCTGGCGATGACCCAGAGAAAGCGGCTGCTGCCGCCTTTGAACTGGGTGTTTATTACATGGATGAGGCTGGTGGCGAAGAGGAGGCCGAGCTGTGCATTCGCAGTGCGATTGCCACGAATCATCCCCTGGTCTTACCCGCTGCATTGTTGAGCCTCGCTGTGCTGTTGCAGAGGGTTAAGCGTTTCGGCGAAGCGGCTCAAACGTATCGAACGGTGATGGCTCTGAGGGATCCGACGACTCTCGTCATGGCAACCTATGGGTTAGGGGCGCTTTTATCGGGTGGGCCAGAGCACATGGAAGAGGGAGAGTCGTTTCTGCTCCAGGCTGCTGATTCGAACGATCCCGAATATGGCCCACTCGCCAGTTACGATCTCGGGGTGTTGCTGAGCAAACAGCCGGGAAGGCTTTCGGAAGCGCTGGCAGCCTTGGCTCACGCGGCTGCTTCCAACCATGCTGAGTACGCCCCACGGGCGTTGTTCAATTCAGGAGTACTCCTGGCCGCTCATGGCGCTTTGAAAGAAGCAGAGAGCGCGTTCTGTAAGGCAATTGCCAGCAATGATCAGAACATCGCTCCGATGGCTGCGGTGAATCTCGGTGGACTGTTGGACAGTGTTCCCGAACGCGATGCCGACGCTGAAGCTGCTTATCGTTTTGCAATCGATTCTGAACACCCAGAACAGAAGCCACTCGCTTTTCTGGGTCTCGCCAACCTGTTGGCACAGACGCCGGGGCGCCAAGCCGAATCGGAAGCGGCGTACCGAAACGCGATGTTGTCGCCTGATTCACGTGTGGCGGCGGGCGCTGCCTACAACCTCGGAGTTATGCTTCTAGCTGATCCGTCGCGTCATGCCGACGCCGAAGGCGTGTTGCGCGTTGCAGCTGTGTCCTGTGACCCGGAGCATGGGCCGATTGCGATGTACAACCTTGGCAGGCTGCTTGCCGAAGAGGTCGATCGATGGGATGACGCTCGGCTAGTCCTTGAAGCGGCGATTCACGAAGGCGACCCGCGAGTCGTCGGACCGGCAACCAATCTGCTGTCCAACCTGGATGTTTCGCAGATGCCAGAACGGCTGATTCCGATATTTAAGGATAAATGGAACGTCACTCGGGTGTTTGCCCAGGGTGCGTATTACCTTGAGGAGTACCTGCCCGCATGGGAGACGGCGAATGATTGGACAGCGATTGTCACGGTGACGCAGATTGCTTCCCCAAGTCTTACGCCGAAGGCATACGTCGATGCCATTAGGCAGAATCTCGAGGGGAACGTCATCGATGGGCACCTTTCGTTGAACATCCTCGAACAGACCGAGACGGAGCTGATCTACGAGTCCGAGATCGCGGATGACGTTGCGCAGCTAGACCAAAATGAAGTCACTCGGATTGTTCGCCGGAATGAGCGACTCTATACCATTCAGCACGCAATTAGAGGCGATCTTTCTCGCGCAAGAGAGGAGCGGCCGGCGAGAGTGGCATTCTTGCGCGCGGCCGGTTTCAAGCGGGTGCCTGCGCCGGCGCCGATCGTTCCTACGGCTGACGAGAAGGTGATCGGAGCGATCCTTAAACAGTTAGTGGCCTCGGCGACGATGTTGCCTGTCGCCCGCGTCGCGTTTTGCCGCGACAGTCTGAAGCAAGCTTCCAAAGACAGTTCCCCCCAGGCGTGGGCAACACTGAATCTTCAACTGGCGCTGGCACTGATCCAGCAAGCTTCCGAAACTGCACCGAGCGATGACGATCTGGGCGAGGTTGCCGTATTTCTGCGTCGCGCGCTGGAGGTCTACAAGCCGGAGAACGATAGGGATCTATGGGGCCGCGCGCTTGCGGCGCTGGGCCGCATCAAGTTCGCAGAGGCACGGCGTCACGATCAGAGCGACGAAGCGGCTGAAAAGGAACTCGCCAAGAGATCACTTTCTCACGCGATTGCCGCGTTTGAAACGGCACGGGCAGCGTTCGATGCAGGGACGTATGACTGGGCCCGGATCACGGCCGATCTAGGGGATGCTCGCTTGTCGGTGGACGTCGAAGCTGCAGCGGCGACGTACACAGAGATGCTGAGCAAGGTGGAGAACATGCCACCACTGACGGACGAGGACCAGGCGAGTGATCTTGGTGGTGCTTTAGGGGAGGTCGCTGTCCGCGCGGTAGCGGGACTACAAAGCATCGACCGCTTGAAGAGCGGCGAGCCGGTCGCCGAGCGGGAGGTCCTGGAGACCGAGAAGCGTGGCCAGGTTCTTTATCTTCGTCCGCTGCTCAGTGCCGGCCACCTGCAGCTGCGGAATCAGTGCCTTCACGACGCATTCCGGGCGGGCTATCGCAGCGAAGCCGACAACATCACCTTGGAGGCGCTGCTCTATAGGGCAATCGCAGTTGAGATGAATTTCATCAGCCTGGGGGGACGGCCCGAAGATTACGGTGCAACCCGAATGATCATGGCGGCGGGAGGGACCGAGTGGCAATCGACACTGAAACTGTTCGAGCAAGAAGCCGACCTGATCTTGATGGTTCCCCATCTGAGCGAGGGCGTTCGCTGGGAAGTCGAACTGCTCTGCGAAAGGCGGTCTCTTGGCAAGACTCTGTTCGTGATGCCGCCCCTCGCGACGGATGTTGACGTCCCGAGGCTATGGGCTGAGGCGTCACCGATGATGAGCGAATGCGGCCTCGATGTGCCGTTGTATCAGCCTGACGGGAATCTCTTCAGCTTTGGACCGGACGGCAAAGTTGCTCAGAGATGGGAGTTCGGCCTGTTGTGGAAGAACGAACTGCTGAATACAATTGCGCCTTTACTGTCGATAGGGGCGCCTCCCCGGTATGAATCCAACAATGTGCCACTCAACGCAACACTAAGGACCAGACACTGATGGCAAAGGCCTCAGACCGGGGAATTTTCAACCGGTGCAGCTGGGGAATATTCAAGTGGTGCAAGTGGGGAATTTTCAGTTGACGATGACAGCGGTTGCTGAGCAAGAGGCCGAGGCTATTTCGAAGAGGACCAACGACGCGGCCACTCATCTCGATGCTAATGGCCAAGGCGTAGACAACGACGGGAGACCGGACAGTGCGATCAGTAGCAACACGACAAGCGATAGCACGCCGCTGAGCGGGGACTTCAGCTTCAACATGACGAAGGCTCAGTTTGTCGACATGATGTCCCAAGCAAACATCTCGTTGAGCCGAATGGATGACCGAATGTATCCGCGCGTTGTTGACGGAGCCAGGGCCTGCCCGCCAGAAGACTCGGGAGGATCCTATGGCTACGCCGATCTGGTCGAAATCCTTGCCAAGCCGAGGCACAAGGAGTACCGCCAGATGTTGAGCACCACGAATTGTTCCCCTCGAAGGTTCGTTCCCTTATGACCAAAGTGCGTGTACTTATACACCGCAGGCCAAAAAACCAAGAGCCATCAGATTGCCCGTGATGCCTATGGAAATCTGTCCTCACATGGGCTATTCGATTATGACAGCAGCGCGAGTCCTGCTCGGACTACAACGCACACACATGTAACCGATCATGCTTACCTCGCTCGTCATATTCTAAATCGACGGAACTCGACCAAGGTGCAAGGCGGTGGCGAGACGGTGCAAATTCATAGCCTTCAGTACGATACGACTCCGATCATTGATCGTCCCGGCCTGATGCAGGACGATTCGACAACCTTCAATGCTGGAAACACACTGCGCGGTAACGTAACAGAGAGCTATGTCGGGGGCGTCTATCGTCGCGTTCAATACGACATTACCGGTACTCCAAGTGTCATGCAGGACAGTACACAAGGTCAGATCTCTATGGTTCCATCGGAAGGCAGCAATAACGCGCAGCTTGGGATGATTATTCCCAACGGCAACGAGAATCTTGGTCTGAGGATGGAGTATTCCGGCGGAAAGCTCACGACGATAACCAAGCCGAACGGAAACAAGACGACTCTATCCTACGACAGCCTGGGCAGACCCTCGACAACCGCCGACTCGAGCGGTCGGGTTGTCTCCTACGGGTACGGCAATGGTCCCTCCGCCGTCACCAGCTCGCTTAACGGGCGGTGGCGTAGGGCAACCTATGGTGGCTTCGGCCATCTAATCAAAATCGAGAAGGGCGATGAGTACGGCACGCAACGTTCGGTGCAGCAAGTCTATGGGCCAGCAGCAGAGGCTCCCATGGGTAATATCGTTCAGGCTTCTCTGCCACAAGCACCGGGCTCCGATCCGCAGTGGATGAATACTACCTACGACGATATCGGCAGAAAGATCTCTCAGGATTCAGCGAAGACGGGGGGCGCCACCACATTTTCCTACTCTGGAAATTTGGTGAAGATCGCCGGCCCTTCCGGTAGATGGAAGAAGATTGCAACAAATGCGAACGGCCGGATCCAGAAAGTGTTAATGCCGGATGCAAGTGGCACCAAGACGGTAGAGACCCATTACATGTACAACGCCTCAGGAAAGCTGACTACAGTCACAATGCCGCGGGCCGAACGAAGCCGCTGCGCGGCGGACGCATTCGCGTGCGCTTTGCGGGCGGTTGCGGTGATGATCTAGCTTTTGTCGCAGAGAAGGAGGACTCTCTGTGACCCATCTACGTCAGATCATGCTGGAAGAGTTGGAGCGGCGCAACTACGCTCCTGGGACTATTCGCAGTTACATTCGCACCGTCGAGCACTTTGCACAGCACTTCCGTTGTTCGCCTGACAAGCTTGGTCTGGACCACATTCGCCGGTACCAGGCGGAGATGTTCCGGACCTGGAAGCTGGCGACGAACACCGTCGCGCAGCGGCTGGCGGCGTTGCGCTTCCTTTACATCCAGGTCCTCAAGCGAGGCTGGAGTGCAGCCGAGACGCCTTATCCGAAGAAGGTCCTGCACCTTCCGGAGATGCTCAGCCAGCAAGAAGTGGCACGTCTGATCGATGCCACCGAGACGCCGTTGCAGCGCATCCTCGTCATGACGCTCTACGCAACCGGAGCGCGTCGTGCAGAGGTCGCGCACCTGAAGGTGAGCGACATCGACAGCCAGCGGATGGTGGTCCTCATTCGGGGCGGCAAGGGTCGCAAGGACCGCGACGTGATGCTGAGTCCGGCGCTGCTTGAAGCGCTGCGAACCTACTGGCACGGGCTTCGGCACAAGCCGAGCGAGTGGCTGTTTCCCGGCAACCGGTGGCATACCTCGACTCGTCCGATCACCACCAAGGTACTCTGGCTAGCCTGCCAGCAGGCTGCGGTTCGCGCTGGCCTGGAGCACAAGCAGATTCATCCACACACCTTGCGCCACTGCTTTGCGACGCATCTGCTCGAAGCAGGAGCCGACCTTCGCACCATCCAGGTCCTGCTTGGCCATTGCGACCTTGAAGAGACCACGATCTATCTCCACCTCTCGAAGAAGCACCTCAGCGAGACCCCCAACCCGCTCGACATGCTGCAGCTTGGAACATCCGGAGAAGCCTTACGAAGCGCCTGAGCCACTCCTCCGTGGAGATGGCCGACATCGTTCGCTACGCCGGACAGGGTTTCATCGACCGCAGTCGCAGGTGGATCAACGGGCAGCATGAGAAGGTGCTGACCGCCATCACCCGCTGCCGCACGGCTGCGCTCGGCGGCCATCGCGATCGCTGCTCTGGCTGCGGCCATACTGCCATCTCCTATAACTCGTGCCGTAACCGGCACTGCCCGAAGTGCCAGGGCAACGCCCGCATCCGCTGGCTTCAGCAGCGCGAGCGCGAGCTGCTGCCCACGCGCTACGTGCACGCCGTGTTCACGCTGCCGCGTGAACTGGCACCGCTGGCGCTCCAGAACAAGCGGCTAATCTATGGTCTGCTGTTCCGCGCAAGCGCCGCCACGCTGCTTGAAGTCGCGCACGATCCCCGGCACCTTGGTGCCGAGATCGGCTTCTTCAGCGTGCTCCATACCTGGGACCAGAGGTTGCAGCATCACCCTCATGTCCACTGCGTGATCGCCGCTGGAGGCCTGGCACCGGATCACTCCGGTTGGATCTCCTCACGACGAACCTTCTTCCTCCCAGTCAAGGTGCTCGGACGCGTCTTCCGTGGCAAATTCATCGCCGGTCTCAAGACGGCGTTCCACCAGGGCAAGCTCGAGTTCCACGGCCAACTCGCACCCCTCGCCGAGCCGCGCAGCTTCGCCGCCTGGCTCAGAGTCCTCTTCCGCCACGACTGGATCGTCTACTCCAAGCGCCCCTTCGGCGGCCCCGAACATGCCCTGCGCTATCTCGGCGCCTATACGCATCGCGTCGGCATCTCCAACAGCAGGCTCGTCTCCCTCTCCGAAGGCCAGGTCAGCTTCCGCTGGAGAGACTCAGCGCATGGCAACAAAAAGCGCGTCATGAGCCTCCCGGTCGACGAGTTCCTCCGCCGCTTCCTGCTGCATCTGCTGCCGCCAGGCTTCGTCCGCATCCGCAACTTCGGCTTCCTCGCCAACCGCCAACGGGCCACGCTGTTGCCGCTCTGCTTCAACCTGCTCGCCAGTGCATCCGATCCATCTACCCCGCAGCCTCAACAGCCAGCATGGTCAACCGTCCTTCCCAAGTGCCCGCTCTGTGGCGCAACCATGCACGTCATCGAACGGCTCACCGCAACTCAGCTGCTGGTTCGTCCTCCACCGCTCTCAGACAGGATCGCCCCATGAACCTCCAACTCAGGCCTCGAACCGACGCGACGCTTCCGCATCCCCACCCGGCTTGCGCCTTGCGTGACACGCACACGCTCGATCCCCGGCTCAGCTCACGATCAAGCGACCTGACAACGCCCAACAGAGGCCGTCAACTCCCAGGCCTTGAGCGCTCAGAACGCCACAACATCCGCAGCTTCCCCGGCTATTACCAACTCAAGCCTATTCAACACCCATAGACCAGCTGCCCCGGACAAAGCGGCTTCCTTCAAGTCGCTGTATCCGAACCGCCCCGCAAGGACTATACCGCGTTCAGCGCCCACAAGTGGGCGGTCCAGATACAGCACTAAGACTTACTTGTCCAGATACAGCACTAAGACTTTTGCGGAATCGTTCTCACCTAGGGCGGCCAACAGAAGCGCGTTCGTGAGGACCGATATCTGTAATCGCTCTTAATGAACAGGCATTCGCGCGGATCTCCTGTGACTGAGTCCATACTGCAGTCAACACGTCCGCCCAGATTCGATGAACGCGCGGTAGCATAGGCCATGCTCCGTTCTTTCCTCTTTGCAATCCTTTGGATCTTGTGCCTCACTTCGTTTTGTCAATCTCCGAAGCTTGCAAAATCTCCCAGTGACGCAGAGGGCTTGCTGAGCAAAACCAAGGCGCTTTATGATAACCCTTTCCTGTCGGGTCTCATAAGCTTCTCCTGTTCGGTTGACTTCGACTTCGCGCAGCATCTCAAAAGCAATTTTGGCGAGAATGCACGAACGGACAGTCCCATTGCACAGCTTCTGAAACCGATCAGATATCAAATATTTGTTGACCACTCCGGCGCAACCGTCTCAGCTCAGCCAAAGCTTCCAGATTTCAGCCAACTACCTCTCGCCGCTCAGCTCGAAGAATCGAACCGCAACCTGATTCAAACGGGCCTCAGCAATTGGGTGCCATACGCCTTTGGAGAGGTGCTTCCCATTGGCCCGACCAATTATCAATTTGAGAAAGCGGCCACCGGCTACAAACTAACGATGGATGGTCAGGGCATCACGGGGAAGCTCGTCCTCGACCAGGATCTTCACCTCGTCCGTGGCATTATCGACACGTCGCAGCATATAGAGATCACCACCAAATTCATCAGTGCATCGAACGGTCTGGTTCTAGCCGCGTCCTCCACCGATACGGACCATTATGGCGTAGCCCGCTTCACCTATACGTACCAGGCTGTCGACGGGTTTCAGGTTCCGCAGCGCGTTTGGCTGACCTCGGAACAAGACAAGATGAAATTGAACTACACGCTGACGGACTGCAAAACCCAGCACGGGGTAGTAGTTCGCGTAGCGCCACCAACCTGACCCTAACCGGGTGATACCGAATTTGCTGGCCTTCCTATAATTTGTCCTTCTCCTTATCAAAAGGCGCTTCCACTATAAAGCAGTAACGGATTGGTCCTCATCAGGTCGGACTATCCTCAGCAATCCCAATACTCCCTTGAACCGACGTTTCGGGCAACCTCGCCCAGCCTCTAACCGCTCGAGGATTCAATCAGATGTTCAGCCAGGAAGATTGAGGATGCGGTTCATGGCTTTTGGCCTGGGAGGGGAAAGGAAGAGAGTTTTGGGGTTGTGCGGGGCTGGGGGATCGCGGCATCGCCAACTCTGTTAACGATGTGGGTGATCTGGCCAAGATTATCCAGTGCGACGGTGATCATGTCATGGAAGCGGACATTGGCGCGGACCGGGGTCTCGATCGCGCTGGTGAGCGAGACATTGGGATGTCGGAAGACGCTGTAGATGCCGAGGCCCCACGCCTCATGGCTTTGGACGGAGTCCGCAACCTTGTAGCTGGCCCAGCCGCGGGTGCTCGGGCTGCTCTGCCAGCTGGACTGGTCAGGCGGATCGTAGGGGATCTCGGACTGGTAGAAGAAGGTGCGTCCGCCATTGCCGTTCCAGAGCACCTGGTATCTCTGATGATGCTCGACAAAGAGGCCGTAAACGGTAACATTGTTGCCTGTGACAGTGAGACCCGTGTCGCTGAGATTGCTCGTCCAGCCGACCCCCTGACCATGGTCGGCGCGCCAAATCCAGGTGTGATCGATGAGGGTGTCATCGCTGTTTACGACAAGATTATCCATGGTCTGGCCGACGCCCGCGCCGCCGACGCGGAAGAACACATCGTGTAGCGAGATGGGATCGGTTGCATGGGAGCGATGTTGGCCCAAGGTGCCGACCTCAAGCAGGTTCGGCGAGCGCTGTTCCCCCGCGTCGAAGAGCAAGCCGGAGACGGTGACGCCGTCGACGTCCGCAACTTGCATGGCGGAGGTTCCGGCGGTGGGATGCAAGGTGGCGAAACCGAGACCCAAGACGATGGTGCCTTTGCGGGTGACGCGGATAGGCTCCGAGAGATCGTAAATTCCAGGGGTGATGAGCAGATTGCGGCCGGCCGCAAGCTGCTTGTTGATCGAGGCCGCGCTATCTCGGCCGGGCTGCGTGATATAGAAGCGATCGAGGCTGACGATATGGCCGGGTGTGCTGCCCCCGTGCCAGGTCACGCCGCGCGTGTTGTGCGTCAGCGCGGGAACCACGGCACTGAAGCGACCGTGCGAGTCGGCGATGAGGAACGGCTTCTCGCGGATCACTGGTGCCGTCTCCAACTTGGTAAAGGGCGGCGTGGGCCACTCGCCAGTCGGCGGATGATCGACGCCGACGAAGACCATGTTCCAGTTGGAGCCGCGCCAGCTCTTCCACTCCGTGTTACGCGAGATCCACTGTTGCTGGGTGCCGGAGTTGACCTCGCCGTCGACGAGAGAATCGGCCATCCAGCCGCCGCTGGCCCAGCCGTTGTTCTGGTTCAGCACCATGTCGCCCCGCACGTGCATCCGGCGAAAGGCGACCGCCTGCGAGACGGCCCAGCGCATGGGGTTGACCGTTGGCGTAATCGAGAAGCCCTCGGCCGAGCGCCAGAAGGTGGTGGTGGCGTTGTCGTTGCGGCTGGCGGCATCGACCCGCACGTTGCCGGTGATGTGGACCGCATCGGGCCGGGCGCCCAGGCCAAGTACCTGGGTATAAAAGCCGATCGGGATGTCGAGCTTATAGTCACCGGGCAGGAAGAGGAAAGCGTAGCGCTCGCGGCTGAACTCGCTATGCTGCTGTGTGGCATAGACACTGTCGATGCGGCTCTGCATCTCGGCGGGCGAGGTGGTGGAGTTATAGACAAAAACGTTCGGACCAAAGGGCGAGGTTGGCCGGGACGAACTCGATTGAGCGTAGACATTTACGCACTGCAGACAGATCATCACGAGCAGCCACATTATCCGACGCACAATCATCTCCGTTGGTAAAGCAGTAGAGTCCACCAATACTCTAGCGAAATCTACGGACGTCTGCAGTCTGGGGCCCGCAATCTGGAAATCGCCGCGTCACCGATATTTCTAGATCCTTCCAAATGCCAACTCTGGCGGGCCGAGTGGGCCGACATCGTGACTTTCAGAGAAGGTGGTAGCGAATTGGAGGGCGGTCGTCAGTGTATATTGCAGGGCAACATGGGTTTAGGTTGGGGATTCGCCGCAATCCTGGCACTTGAAATGCCCGCGCAATTCGGCTCTTTCTTTACTCCGCTTTGCCGACCGAATGTTGCTGATAAACCTTCCGGAAAAGATCGAAAGCTTGCTTCTTCTTGCCGTCTTCAGCAATCAGACCCTTACGGTTGAAGCCGTCCTGGAGCTTGGGGATGTTGCGCGTCGGTGAGCGGAAGTCCATGAGCACCCACGGAGCCACGCCACGCACCTGCGGAATCTTATTGATCATGACGAACTGGTGCTCGAAGACGTTCACTTGCTGCTCCTCGGCCCAGCGCTGGTTCTTCGTGCCGTGATCTCCCTGCTTGACCTCCGCGCCAAACTCGGACATCACGATCGGCTTCTGCGGCAGGGTCCAGTGCATGGTGTCGGCATCCTCGGGCTTGCCCTCGTACCAGCCGATATATTCATTCTGGCCGACGACATCGAGTGCATCGGCCAGGCGATCGTTCTGCACCATCTGATCCCCGGTGGCGTGCGGGCCGATCAACGCCGACGTGATCAGGCGGGTAGGATCGAGACGCCGGGCCTCTTTGGCCAGGTTCTTCAGGAACTCCGTGCGTGTAGAGTTGTTCGGAGTCTCATTCGAGACCGACCACAGGATGACGGAAGCCTTGTTGCGGTCGCGGCGGATCATCTCGTTGAGCATGAAGGTGGCCTTCGCATACACAGCCGGCTTCTCAAAGGAGATGTGCTGCCAAAGGGGAATCTCTGACCAGATCATGATGCCATCGCGGTCGGCGGCGCGTTCCATGCGCTCGTCATGGGGGTAGTGGCAAAGGCGAACGAAGTTCGCGTTCATCTCCTTGAGAAACCCGAAGATGTTCTTGACGTCTTCATCGTTGTCAACCCGTCCCGTGCGGTAAGGGGCCTCCGCGTGCATGTTGGCCCCTTCCAAGAAGATGGCCTTGCCGTTGAGCAGGATGCGTGTGCCGTCGACCCGGATGTCGCGGAAGCCGATGTCGTCGGTGAGCGCGTCCTCGCCCGAGGCGAGCGATACCTTGTAAAGCTTTGGTGTCCCCGGCGCCCACAGCGTGAGACTTGAGGCTCTCACCTCGAAGGGGGCGAGACCAGAGGCATCGGTACTGACCGTAGTGTTCACCCCTGCTTCAGGGATGCGGAGGCTGACGGGCGTTCCCGCGGGCGCGCCCTCGACGTGGACGTAGCCGGTAAGCGTCGTGTCGCCAGGAGATAACGCGGGACCGTGCTTGAGGTGGACGTCATAGTCGTCGATAAACCGCGTGGGCAAATTGACCAGAGACACGTCGCGGGTGAGACCGCCGTAGTTGAACCAGTCGATCCCGACCGAGGGTATTCCATCAACGTCGCGGGTCGAATCGACTGCGATGACGACGAAGTTGCTACCCGCATGGAGTGCTGTCGTCACCTCGCAGTCGAAGGGGGTGAACCCTCCCTCGTGGTCGCAGATGCGCTTCTGATTGACCCAGATGAAGGACTTGTAGTTGGCTGCGCCGATGTGCAGGAACGTGCGCATGTTGGGGCGTGGCTGGAATTCGAAGTCACGCTGGTACCAGATCACTCCCTCCACGCGGAAGAGCGTGGGATCCTGCGTGTTCCAGGGTTCTTACCGTGGGTGAAATAGAGCCAATGTCCAAGGGAATGCACGAGCCACATAGACTGCCTTTCACACGTTTCTGTCGTTTGTGTTCGACTTGCCTAAATTACGGTTAATTACGGCGTGCGTAGCGGATTCTCGTGCGGGATCAACACCGTAGCTGTCAGCTTTCCTACGGACTGGCGATTTGAGCCCACTCGATTCCGAAGCGGTGGAGGTACTTTCTCAGGCGGTCGGCGTCATTGGTGCTGGTTTTACGTCCGCGAGAAGCGCTGAAGAGCGTCCGTCCCGCATCGGACAGAGATCGGCTTCGCTGACATACTTCTAGAACATGATTGAGTTGTGCGCGGTCGAACAGATCGAGGGTGGAGATTTTTTCCTCGTCCAGGACCTTGAGGACTGCCTCTTCTTTCGACATTGGCAGGGGATTTGCCCAAAGTGCGCTGAGCCGATCGACTTCCTCCTCAACAGTTTCGACCGAGATTCTTCCGCCCATCGAAAGCGTCGCCATGCGAATGACGGCAGCATTCAAGTCGCGGAAATTGCCCTTCCACTCCGCTGCCGGTGAGAGTGCAAAGTCCATAAATTTCTTCCGAGCTTCCTTGCTGAACGTGATGTGATTGCCAGTCTGCTGAGCGTAGCGATCAAGTTCAAACTGCAGATTGGGCTCGATGTCTTCCGGCCGTGAGCGCAGACCCGGTAGCGAGAACGTCCACAGGTTGATGCGGGCCAGCAAATCCTCGCGGAACTTTCCCCGTCGCACCGCGGTTAACAGGTCGCAGTTGGTGCCGGCGATCAATTGAAAGTCGCTGCCGCTTTCACGGTCTGATCCCATGGGCAGAAATTTCTTTTCTTCGAGAGCGCGCAAGAGCATGGCTTGCTCATCGAGACCGAGTTCCCCAATCTCGTCGAGGAACAGCATCCCGCCGTCGGCGGTTCGCAATAGACCGGGCCGATCTTTCAGTGCGCCGGTGAAAGCGCCTTTGGTATGTCCGAAAAGCGTAGACATCGCGCCGTCGCCCCGCAGCGTTGCGCAATTGACATCAACAAAATCACCTTTCACCGTATGGCGGCTTTTCTTCAGTTCGAAGATGCGCCGCGCCAGACGGGATTTTCCTGCGCCAGTCGGGCCCATCAAGAGCAGAGGATCGCGCGTGGCGATGGCCACCTGCTCGATACGGTCGATCAATCGATTGAACGCCACGTTGCGCGTCTCGATACCGCCTTTGAGGAATGAGGCTGCCTCGCGCTGCTCTTGCTGAAAGCGTGAGGCAATACCGTCATAGCGCGAGAGATCGAGATCGATGACTTTGATGGTGCCTGGGGCTCCGCGATCGCGCTCCGGAGAGCATTGCAGCAGCCGTCCAGGCAGCCAGCGTGACTCGGTCAAAAGGAAGAGACATATCTGCGCCACGTGGGTTCCCGTGGTGATGTGAATCAGATAGTCTTCGCTGTCGTCGAAATCATATTCGCGCGCAAAGCTGAAAAGGCTTTCGTAGACCTGCTCGAAATCCCAGGGATCGGCGAACTCGATCCGATGCAGGCGTACCTCGGTTTCTGGCGATACGCTTTGCATGTCGCGGCGAATGACTTCGGCCAACGACGTATCGCGCAGGCCATGCACCAATTCAAAGCGATGAACGATGAGGTCCGGCTGTCGGCAGATCGAAACCGAAGGCCGCCAGTTCTGCCAGCGATCCGAGTGTTTACCCAGGTCGAGCGTGGTGCCGAGTAAGCCGAGTACGACGGTCTTGCTCATATCTCAAAGTATCATGTTTTATCTCTTAATCTACGGACATTGGAGTCTAAGATCTGCTAAGCCTATTACTATCAACGATTTGTTGTTTGGCCACCTACCTGCTTTTATCAAGAACGAAAGCGAGGAGGCACCATGGCCAACAAAACCTTATTTGCGAGTCTGCGCGGAGCGTTGATACCGGAGACGGACACGGAGAATTCCGAAGGTGCACCCGCCTACGCACTCCCGCCCAAGCAGGCATTGGCGCAGTATGCGGCGACGGGATGCTTTGGGCGAACCTTCTATGCTTCCGCTGAGACGCAGTTGGACCGCGTTTTGCAGTTATGCGAGGCGGCAGGGCCGGAGTTCGTCGCGCGAGTCGCGATCTACAGCCGCAGCAAGGCATATATGAAGGACATGCCCGCACTGCTTTGTGCGTGGTTGTCGTCGCGCGATGCTCGGTTACACGAGACGGTGTTTGCGCAGGTGATCGATAACGCGCGGATGTTGCGCAACTACGTGCAGGTGCTCCGCTCGGGCACCGTGGGCCGGAAGTCGCTGGGCAGCGCGCCCAAGCGGCTGGTGCGCGAGTGGCTTGCCTCTCGGGACGAGGCGGCTCTCTTCAGCTCCAGTGTAGGGCAGAATCCCTCGCTTTCGGACATCGTGAAAATGGTTCACCCGAAGCCCGCTGGGGCTTGCCGGGAAGCCTTCTATGGCTACATGCTGAGTCGTCCTCACAAAGCAGGGGCTCTGCCTGACTTGGTGAAGCGGTTCGAGCAATTTAAGGGAGGTGGGACCGATGAGGTGCCGGACTTGCCGTTCACTATGCTCTCGGCGCTGCCGTTAAGCGCTGCGAACTGGGTGGGCATTGCAATGACGGCATCGTGGCAGACCACGCGGATGAACTTGAACACTTTCGCACGGCACAAGGTGTTCGAGGACGCGGAGACGACTATGCTGATCGCAGATCGCTTGAAAGATCCGGCCGAGATTGCCCGGGCGCGTGTTTTTCCTTACCAGTTGCTGACGGCGTTTCAGAATTGCGGCGCAGCGGTTCCTGGTGTAGTGAAGGGAGCACTGCAGGATGCGATGGAGTTGGCTATCGCCAACGTGCCGGAGATTGTGGGCCAGGTAGTAGTCTGCCCCGATGTTTCCGGCTCGATGTCCAGTCCGGTAACGGGTCATCGCACAGGGGCGACCACTGCCGTGCGCTGCATTGATGTAGCGGCCCTGGTGGCAGCTGCCATCCTGCGGAAGAACATGGCGGCAGAGGTGATTCCGTTTGCTACGGACGTCGTGGCAGTGGAACTGAACCCGCGCGATAGTGTGTTGACCAACGCCGCTCGTCTGGCCGCGATTGGCGGAGGCGGCACCAACTGCAGCGCGCCGCTGAACCAGTTGAATCGGCGAAAGGTGAAGGCAGACCTGGTGATCTTCGTCTCGGATAACGAGTCGTGGGTTGATCAGGGTCGCGGACGGGGTACGGCGCTGATGGCAGAATGGGCCGCGTTCCGTCAGCGCAACCCGACGGCACGTCTGGTTTGTCTGGACATCCAGCCGAACCAGACGACCCAGGCCTCGGAGCGGGAGGATATTTTGAACATCGGAGGCTTTTCCGATTCGGTGTTCGAGCTAATCGCCGCTTTCGCATCGGGGCAGCTTGAGCCGGAGCACTGGGTAGCGCGCATTGAATCGGTGGCAGCATAGCATTAACCAAACACTGGCCGAATGCCGGAGGGAGTACATCTGTGAAATGTTTCCTCTCTTAGAGTCCCTTGTCGGCCAGTGAGGAATACTGGCGAATGCCGGTGGGAGTACATGGTCCTGCGGGTTCGAACCCCGCTCCCGGCTCGAAAGAGTCAGGATCTCTCATCAATCTTGTCGCCAGTTGCCGAAGGCCTGCGGCGAATGCAGGAGGAACTACATCAGGATCCGGTTATCCCGGTTGGAATCCGGGGCGCGTGTGCAAAGCGCGGTCGTCCAATTGCCAGGACGCCGGAATCCCGCAAGGGAGTTGTTTCTCCACCCTTTGTCGCCGCACATTTGATTCGTGGAGTCGTATATCGCGGCGAATGCCGAAGGAACTACATCGGTCCCTGGTTCGAGTCCGGGCAGCTGTCACGTTCAAGGCTGTAGCTCAGTAGGCAGAGCAGCGTTTCTTCAAGATTTTGTCGCCGCAGATCGCATGAGGTTAAGGAAAATGTCAGAGCAGACCTACAACATAATTGCTACAGAGAGCGGCAAGCAAGCCCCGATCAAGGCCTGGACCAAGGGGGTTCCGCTCGAAGATCAAGCACGCCAGCAGCTGATCAACGCAGCGCAGTTGCCGTTCATTTACAAGTGGATTGCCGCCATGCCCGACGTGCATTGGGGCGTTGGCGCGACCGTAGGCAGCGTGATTCCCACCCGCGGCGCGATCATCCCTGCCGCCGTGGGCGTCGACATCGGTTGCGGTATGATGGCGGTGCAGACCACCTTGAACGCGCGCGATCTTCCTGACGATCTGAAGAATATTCGCGACGCGATCGAAGTCGGCGTGCCCCACGGGCGCACCAATCACGGCGGGGCAGGCGATCGCGGGGCATGGCATGACATCCCGGCGCGCAACGGAGAAGTTTGGGGCAATGAGCTGAAGGTTCGCTATGACGCCATTCTGGCCAAACATCCCAAGCTTGACCGCGGCAACCACGTCCACCACTTGGGCACTCTGGGCACCGGCAACCACTTCATCGAGGTATGCCTCGACGAAGCAGAGAGCGTGTGGTTCATGCTGCACAGCGGATCGCGCGGCGTCGGCAACCGCATGGGAACCTACTTTATCGACCTTGCGCGGAAGGACATGCGGAGATTCTTCATCAATCTGCCCGATGAGGATCTCGCTTATTTTCCCGAGCACACCGAGCACTTCGATGACTATGTGCAGGCAGTTGAGTGGGCCCAGGACTACGCCCGCCGCAACCGCGATCTCATGATGGAGCAGATCGTTGCCGCAGTACGCAGCTGTGGTGAGCTGCCCGCATTCAGCGCCGAGGTTAAGGCGATCAACTGCCACCACAACTATGTGGCACGCGAATCGCACTACGGCCAAAACGTGCTGATCACTCGCAAGGGCGCAGTACGTGCGAGAGACGGAGACATGGGAATCATCCCCGGCAGCATGGGGGCGCGCTCCTATATTGTTCGCGGCAAGGGCAATCCGGAGAGCTTTCACAGTTGCAGCCACGGTGCGGGGCGGGCCATGTCGCGCAACGAGGCCAAACGCCGCTTTACTATCGAAGATCACAAGCGGATGACCGAAGGCGTTGAATGTCGCAAGGACGCCGATGTGATTGACGAAACGCCGGCAGCCTATAAGTCAATCGACGCCGTCATGGCGGCACAAACCGACCTGGTGGAAATCGTGCACACGCTGCGCCAGGTCGTCTGCGTGAAAGGATAACGAAATGTCGGTCTCAATTGACGGATCGCTAGGCGAAGGCGGCGGGCAGATTCTGCGCACTTCACTCAGTCTTTCGCTGGTCACAGGAAAAGCGTTCCGCATCGAGAATCTTCGCGCTGGCCGTGAAAAGCCGGGCCTGTTGCGCCAGCACTTGACAGCAGTCCTGGCGGCGGCTGAAATAAGCGGGGCCGAGGTGAAGGGCGCGACTCTCGGCTCCACCAGTGTGACGTTTTCTCCGGGTAAAGTTCGAGCCGGAGAATATCGTTTCGCGGTAGGCACCGCCGGCAGCGCAACACTCGTTTTCCAGACTGTGTTCCCCGCATTGATGCTTGCAGATGGGACCAGCAAAGTTGTGTTCGAGGGAGGTACGCATAATCAAACCGCGCCTCCGTACCATTTCTTGGCCGAAGTGTTTGTGCCCCTGATCGAGCGCATGGGGCCGAAGGTCGAACTTAAGTTTGAGCGCTATGGGTTCTATCCGGCGGGTGGCGGACGATTCTCCGCTGAGATCCATCCGGTTGCGAACCTGCGTCCGCTGCATCTTGGCGAGCGAGTTGAGATCACCTCACGCAGAGTCTTGGCGATCGTCGCCAATTTGCCTTTGCATATCGCGCAACGGGAAGTCGAAACCGCAGGCGACTTGCTTAACTGGGACCCTGAGTCAAGGCACACGGAAATGACGAAGAACTCCGCCGGTCCGGGCAATGTGACGATGGTCGAAATCAAGACAACAGAAGCAGAAGGCAGCGAGATCACGGAGATATGCACCGCCTTTGGACAACTCGGCTTAAGCGCCGAGACCGTGGGCAGCCAAGCCGCTCACGAAGCACGGGAATATCTCGTTTCCAGGGCAGCGGCGGGAGAACATCTCGCCGATCAATTGCTGCTCCCCATCTCGCTGGCGGCAAGCGGATCCTTTACAGCGGTGAAGATGAATCTGCATGCGCGCACGAATCTGGAAGTGATCGGTAAATTTTTGCCGGTTCGCTTCGCAATCACCCAGCACGACGACTTCGTCAGAGTCGAGGCTACGCAGCCACTGCGATAAAGCACTGTCAAAGACTCGGCCAGCGTACCGATTTGGCGACCTAGTCTGGCTCCGAAATGACGACGGCTTTCGCTTTTGCAGAGGCGCTTGTCGAGGTCTGGGCGGCCAAGCGAAGCGCATTTCCGGGTACAGGTTCGGGTACACACATCAGTTTGGCTCGTTTACGACAAGATACGCTAACTTACGGTGGGTAAAGGTGTAGCTTGGGTCGGGAACCACTATCTGGCATTAAAACGCGTAAATATCTAGGCTCTGGCTCACTTTTGGTGAAGAGGGTGTGTGTGATCGCGAATGCGTTCGCAGACGCTGCAGTCAGGCCGAGTGAAGGACGCGCAGCCTGAGTAGATCGAAGCCGGCGCGGCCATACATCTG
>JAMFSC010000101.1 GCA_026225095.1 bacterium | reverse complement strand
GTCTCATCGTCGCTAAGGTGGGTCGGAGCGCCACGGCATCCAACGTACAACCCTGCACCTTCAGCGAATCTGCTCTAAGCAGCCTCGGCCCGGATCCGCGTGCCGGACTGCGAACCGGCTCAGGGGTTCCCGGACGGACTTCATCCGCGCGATAAACGCACCATAGCAGACCACTTTCGACTCAGCGCCCGCTGTCCGGTTTTTCCGCGCAACGGCCCACATTCTGCGCACAAAAAGCTTCTGGTGAAACATTGGGAAATTTCGATCATTGCCCACTAACCCTTTTAGAACACCATGGATGCAGAAAACTCACAAAAAACGGCGATTTCATACCACTTTATTAGAAGATAAAACCCAAGTGGTCGGACCAATAACTGGCTCATAAGCAGGTGAACCACACCTTCAGGAGAACGGCTCCAGCGGCCATAGCTCCTCAAGGATAAAGCCTCTGCCGCGTCCACCCTCCGTCGACTCGCCAATAGGCCATCCGGTCATGCAGCCGATCCGCCCCATCCTGCCAGAACTCGATGGTCTCCGGCTCCAGCGCATACCCACGCCACGCCGTCGGACGCGGAATCTCACCAGGATGCTCCTGCGCAAACCGCTCCGCCGCTCCCACCATCTCTTCTCTGCTCGCAAGCGGACGGCTCTGCAAAGAGATCGCCGCCCCAATCTGCGAGCCCCGCGTCCGGCTGTGGAAATACCGCTCCGCATCCTCTTCTGGAAGCAGCTTCACCAAACCAGCCGCTCTCACCTGCCGCCGTTGGCTCTTCCAATGAAAGCAAGCCGACGCGTGCGAGTTCTCCGCCAGCTCCCGCCCCTTCTGGCTCGCCGAGTTGGTGTAAAACGCCAACCCGCGCTCATCCAGGCCCTTCATCAGCACCATGCGAACGCTCGGATGCCCATCCGAAGTGCAGGTAGCCAGCGCCATCGCATTCGCATCCGAAGGCTCAGTCATCTCCGCCTCCCCCAGCCAGCGCAGAAGCAGTGCAATCGGGTCTCCCGCCACATCCAGGTCCGGATCGAAGGGTCGAGCCTCCGCTTTGTTGCTCATGAGAACCCTCTTTTCGCGCAAAGATCAATCCCCGCGCCGATGTACAACCCTGATTCTAGCCGTGCCCTACCGGCGCATTCAGCCGGGTCAATATCAAAAGATTCGATGTTGGGCGCACACAATCAGAAACATCGAGCAGACATAGGTCCGGCTCTACCAAAGAAGAATGGGCGAACTCCTAAGAGTTCGCCCATAGCCTGTTTCGTCGGCTTTCAATTCTCGATCATCGTTTCAGACATCCCGGGGGCCTCCCCGGCTCGTGCCTCATGGTCTAACGCTGTGCGCCCTTCAGCAGGATCTCCAGGCGAACAGGAACCGCCGTCGGCTGGCTGCTCACCGTACCCGGCTCGAAGCGGAACTGGTTCACCGCGGACACCACGTACTTGTCTTCGACCAGTCCGGCCGACTCAACCACCTTCACATCCTCCGGCTTACCGGCGGCATCGACGATCATCGACACAACGACCTTGCGATCGCCGCCCGTGCGCGCCCACATCGCATCCTCATCCGTCTCAACCGAAACGGTATGAACCAGCTTGGGGGCGATCACGCCCGTAGAGACACGCAGCGCCGTCGGCGTCGAAACGCTGCTACCGGATCCGCGCAGTTCGCTCGGCTGCACCAGCTTCGCCTGCAGCGTGGTCGAGGACTTCGTCGTCTGGGCGGGCAGATTCGCCTGCGCGTAAAGGAACATGGGGGTCAGGGCGAGGGTTGCCACAAGAACTCGACGCATAAGATCAATCTCCAGGGCAAGAGTGCCCAACACCAATATATTTCAGCAGCGATACACTTGTCAATGAAGATTTAGCAGATCAAAATTTGCCTTATTCTAAGAAATAATTCTTTCCCAAAACGGAGCCCGCTCGTGGTACTACCACCATGCCGGCGGAAAACCTGCCGTAACTCCCCACCCCCCTCACATCGTCAAAGCAACCGCCCAGCACGCACCCTCGATCGCAGCCCAGCATGACTCCGCATGTTCACAAAGACCCCACCCAGCGCCTACTGCCCCTCCCAGCCACTCATCCGCACCCCATTTGCACTAAAATCGCTGGATGATGAAGCCCCCCAGGCCTCTCCGCCCCGCTCTCCGCGGGTTCCCCATCGCACTCCTCCTCGCCGCCGTCGCAGCCATTCCCACCGGGCTGCACGCCCAGAGCCCGACCCCGTGCACTCTCGCGAAGCAGGTCTACACCTGCGACCAGGCCAGCTTCCGCGCAGCCCTGGCCCAGGCCCACGCCATCGCCGTCGAAGCCCGCCCCCGCGACCGCGTCGCCACATCCCAGCTTCGTGACCTCGTCATCGCCCTCGGCAAGACCGTCGCCTCTCCCGCCGACCTCACCTTCTCGCTCGTCCCGCTCGACAACACCGGCGTCAATATTGGTCCTACCGGAACGGAGCTCGCCTCCCTCCGCGTCTACGCCCCCGGAGCCTCCGCCAAGCAGGGCGATCTCCTCTGGGCCGAGACCTTCTCCGGCCAGCCCGACATGACCTGGCCCACCGTCGTCCACGCCGTCATCCAGCAGTTCCGCACCCGTCTCGCCCCATGACGCCCCAGGCGCCCTCGCCCACCCATCCCGCCAGCCTCCTCCGCCGATACCTCTTCACGACCGATCACCACATCATCGGCCTCCAGTACCTTACCCTTTCCACCGTCGCCGTCCTCATCGGAGCCGCGCTCTCCCTCCTCATGCGCCTCCACCTCATCGCGCCCAACCTCGCGATCCCCGGCCACGGCCCCATCCTCCCCGAAGACTACCTCGCCCTGGTCACCCTCCACGGCACCCTCATGCTCTTCTTCGTCCTCACGGTCGCCCCGCAATCGGGCATCGGAAACCTCATCCTCCCCGCCCAGATCGGCGCACGCCGCATGGCATTCCCCCACCTCAACGCCGCCAGTCTCTGGATCACCGCCCTTGCCCTGCTCACCCTCCTCGCCTCGACCTTCGTCCAGGGAGGTGCCGCCATCTCCGGCTGGACGGCCTACCCACCCCTCTCCGCCATCGCCTCCGCCGGTCCCGGCCAGGGCCTCGGCATGGATCTCTGGCTCGCCTCCATCGCCCTCTTCGCCGTCGCTACCGGAATGTCGTCCATCAACACCCTCACCACCGTCATCCGCCTCCGCTGCGACGGCATGACCTGGGACCGCCTCCCCCTCACCGTCTGGTCCTGGTTCACCGCCGCCCTCCTGTCGCTCATCGCCTTCTCCGTGCTCTCAGCGGCCCTGCTCCTACTGCTTCTGGATCGCCACGCCCAGACCACCTTCTTCATCCCACCCGGCGACCTCACCAGCGGCCTCCTCCGCCCCGCCTCCACCCACGGCAACGGATCCCCCCTCCTCTGGCTCCATCTCTTCTGGTTCTTCGGACACCCCGAGGTCTACATCGCGATCCTGCCCGGCATGGGTCTCACCTCCATGCTTCTCGCAAATTTCTCCCATCGCCGCCCCTTCGCCTACCGAGCTATGATCGCAACCACCCTCCTCATCGGCTTCCTGGGAATCCTCGTCTGGGGCCATCACATGTTCGTCGCCGGCCTCAATCCCTTCGCCGGAACCGCCTTCTCCATCTCCACCATGGCCATCGCCCTGCCCTCCGCCGCCAAGGTCCTCAGCTGGCTCGCGACCACCTGGCGCTCCCGCCCTCACCTGACCACACCCATGCTCTGGGCCCTCGGATTCGTTTCCCTCTTCGTCACCGGAGGCATCACCGGCCCCATCCTCGCCCAGCCCATCCTGGACCAGTATCTCCACAATACGTTCTTCGTCGTCGCCCACTTCCACCTCATCATGGCCATGGCCGGCATCTTCGGCCTCGTCGCGGCTGTCTACTACTACTTCCCCCTCGTCACCAGCCGTCTCCTATCGGAAACCCTCGGCCGCTGGCACTTCTGGCTGACGATCTTCTTCGCCTACAACACCTTCCTCCCGATGCACTTCACCGGCCTCCTTGGCGAGCCCCGCCACTACGCGCAGCTCACCGGAATCCCCAACTCCGCCGGCCCCTTCCTCGCCCGGACCATGAGTCTCCAGCGCCACATCACGTGGTCCGCCATCGGCCTCGCCCTCTCCCAGCTCCCATTCGTCTGGAACATCCTCGCAACCCTCCACCACGGGCCAGTCTCCCCGCACAACCCATGGCAATCCACCACCCTCGAGTGGCACCCCGCCCTATCACCCTTCGCCCCTCGCTTCCCTCATGAAGATCAGGAGAAGATCGTCGTCTTCCGCCCTCCGTGCGAATATGGTCCACATCAAGATGCTTTTATGCCACAATGGCAACCCGATCCTGCATCGAACGAAAAACCGGAGTAATCTGATACCCATCGGCCTCGCAAGCCGACCCCAAGCCCGGACCCCACGCGCGGAGTTCCCATGCCGGCCATCTTCACACCATCCGACACCGATCGCAAACGCCCCCACGTCGACGACGGCGACCACGGCTCCGGCCGGCGGCCGCCCTTTGATGACGGCCTCAAACGCACCGGAGGAGGAGGCGATAACGACAACTGGAACGACCGCCCCCAGGGACGCCGCGGCCCCCGCGAAAAGCTCGAGCGCTTCCGCCTCGGCCTCTTCTTCGCCCTCGCCGGCGACCTCATGTTCTTCGTCGCCATCGTCAGCACCTTCTTCGTGACCAAGTCCTCCAGCCACTTCGACGCCTACGACCACTACATCAACGAGTGGCTCCCCACCGCCATCCCCCGCATCCTCTGGATCAACACCGCCGTCCTCTTCCTGTCATCCGTCACCGTGGAGTTCGCCCGCCGCCGCATGTTCCACCAGTTCGACGTTATGGAGGAGTGGTTCGGGCTCGGCAAGCCCACCTCCCGCCGCGCCCTCCCCTGGCTCGCCGCCACCATCGTCCTCGGCTTCGCCTTCCTCGCCGGCCAGACCGTCGCCTGGAGCCAGCTCGACCACCAGCACGTCTTCCTCAAGACCAACCCCAGCAGTCACTTCTTCTACCTCATCACCTACACCCACGCCTTCCATCTCCTGCTCGGCATTGCCGGTCTCATCACCGCCGTCACCGGCCTCGTCGTCTCGAAGCAGATCGAAAACCGCCAGATCCTCGTCGACTGCGCCGCCTGGTACTGGCACTCCATGGGAGTCCTCTGGCTCTTCCTCTTCATCCTCCTCGCCTTCTTCCAGTAGCGCTGTTCTATCTGTTATTCCCCGAAGGGAATCTGCGTTGGCCCCTGCCCTGCGTCCTCGCTCTTCTGTCTGTCATTCTCGAAGGGAATCTGCGTTTGCGCTTGCCCTCATCCTCGCCATGTTCATAGCCTTCCCCGCCCAGGCCCACCCCCAGGGCTGCACCCAGTGCCGCGACAACACCGCCGCTACCTCCCCCGCCACCCAATCCGCCTACCGCGAAGCCATCCTCTTCCTCGCAGGCTCCGCCAGCACCATCTTCCTGGCCACCCTCTACATCCTCAAACGCAACCGCTAGGGCAGGTAGCTCTTGATGTGAAGTCCTAGACCGAAACCACCCGTCCATCCTTCATCATCACTCTCCGATCCGCATACCCCGCCGCCTCCATGTCATGCGTGATCATCAGGATCGTCTGCCCCCTCCGCCTGTTCAGATCCCGCATCAGCTCCAGCACCGCAGCCGAGTTCTGACTGTCCAGGTTCCCCGTCGGCTCATCCGCCAGCAGAATCGCCGGCCCATTCACAATCGCCCGCGCAATCGCCACCCGCTGCTGCTGCCCACCCGACAACGCACGCGGCTTATGCTTCAGCCGATCCGAGATCCCCAGCAGCCGCAGCACCTCCTCGAAGTCCGCGTCGAACGCCATATCCCGCCCGCCAATGTACTTTACGATCCGGATATTGTCCTCCGCCGTCAACGTCGGAAGCAGGTTGTACTTCTGAAACACAAACCCCACCGTCTTCTTCCGCAGCTCCGTCCGTCCAGCATTGGTCATATGGGCAAGGTTCTTCCCATCGATATGAACCTCGCCCTCCGTCGGCGGAGTCAGCCCCCCAAGGATATTGAACAAAGTCGACTTCCCCGACCCTGAAGACCCGACGATCGCAATAAACTCCCCACGCCCCACCTCCAGGTCAACCCCTCGCAGCGCATGGACATCCACATCGCCCACCTGGTATGTCTTCGTTAGCCCCTCAACCCGGATCATCGCGCCGTCATTCATAAGAGAGAGCCTCCGTCGCATCCTGCCGAACCGCCTTGATCCCCGGAACCACCGCTCCCAGCACCGTCCCAACCACCGCAATCGCGCCCGCAATCGGCCACCACCCGTACATCGTCTCCTGCGTCAGGCTGTTCGGGACCACATGCAGCATCAGCCACTGCGTCCCATACGTCAGCCCGATCCCCAACACCGTCCCCAGCACCGCCAGCAGCAGCGTCTCCCGCAGCAAAATACCCAATATCAGCCCCGAAGACCCACCCACCGCCTTCAGAATCCCGATCTCCCGCGTCCGCTCCAGCACCGCCGTATACATGGCCATAAACACCACAATGAAACCCACAATCATCGCGATCCCAATCACCACGTACGTAAAGTTCCGCAGCAATCCCAGGCTGTTGACCGACAGGATCGAGGTGTAATACTCCAGCGTATAAATCGGATACCCCGGCATCTGCACCCGCAGCGCATCCACCACCTCCTGCGCCCGCTTTGGGTCATCGACCTTCACATACACCTGGCTCAAACGATGCGGATTCTCCGTCAACCGCTGCAGCACATCCCGCCGCACACACACCCGCGCCAGCTTCCCACCCTCATAGATCCCCGCCACCCGCCAGTCATGCGTCATCAGCGTCAGTACGCTGCCCACCCCCAGGTGCTTCTCCCGCGCATAAGGCTCATCGACGATCACATCAAGATCCTGCTGCGGAAGCCCACCCGCCAGAAACCGGAATCCCCCGCTCATCCGCCCGAACTCATCGAAGTCCAGCCCCGTGATCGTGTCGAACAGCTCCAGCGGCTGCACGATCGTACCCGTCGCCAGCACCACATGCGGCTGCGTCATCAGAAACTCCGGCAGCTTGTCGCTCATCGGCGCAGAGCTCGAAGACGAGATCGCCGAAGACCCCTTGGGACGCACCAGGATATCCGCTCCCGTCCCCCGCGCCCGCCGAGCCGATTCATGCAGCGTCCCATTGCTGACGCCTACCAGCGTCAGAATCATCGTCACTTCAATCGCGATGGCCAGGACGCTCAGCAGCGTCCGAACCGGCCGATGGGCAAGATTGGCTACAACCAGCTTATTGATCAAGCGTTCAGTATACCCACTCAAACAGGAAGCAATGCCATGTCATTCCGGGCTCAGAGAAGAACCCGTTGGTTCGCTTTCGATCTTGCCCTCGTCCCCTGTCTCGACAATCCTGCAACGCCCACCCCGGAATCTCGTCTACCCCAGTGCAGGACGCAGAGCGCCTATGCAGAAAGCCTTCGGACGACGGCCACCCGGAGCGTACGACCCTCATGACCGCAGTCTCCCGCCGGCGCTTTCTCACCACCGCCGCAGCCGCCTTCCCGCTCTCCCGCTTCTCCTTCGCAGGTGTCCTTCACGACGCTCCCCCCTGCACCCTCACCCCCGAGCAGGAGGTCGGACCCTTCTACGTCGCCGACGAACTCCTCCGCACCAGCATCCACGAAGGCAAACCCGGAACCCCGCTCCACCTCAACATCCGCCTCCTCGACGCCCGCACCTGCCGCCCCCTCCCCGCCGCCGCCATCGACCTCTGGCACTGCGACGCCGCCGGAATCTACTCCGGCTACACCAAAGCCTCACAGCAGATGGGCGGACCCGGAGGCCCGGGTGGTCCCGAGGGCGGTCCCAACGGCCGCCCCCCCGATTTCATGGGCGGCCCCGGCGGCCCCGGAGGACCACCCGCCATGAAGCCAACCGACAAGCTCACCTTCTGCCGCGGAATCCAGATCACGGACGCTGAAGGCGCGGTCCGCTTCGAGACCATCGTCCCCGGCTTCTACCAGGGGCGCACCAACCACATCCACCTCAAGGTCCGCCTCGACGGTCACACAGGATCCCACACCTACTCCGCCGGCCACACCGCCCACACCGGCCAGATCTTCTTCCCTGAAGATCTCCTCATACCCCTCATGAAGGCCGAGCCCTACGCGAGCCACCACATCCACCGAACGACGCCAGCCGAAGACGGCCCATTCCGATCCCAGCACGGAGCCACCTCCATGGCCACCCTACTGAACCCACACCCCGAGTCACCCTGGACCGCCACCATCACCCTCACCGTAGACCCCACCGCCACACCCAAACCCGTCGACGGCTTCCCCGGAGGCCCACCACCCCGCACCTAGATCAAAGTCAGTCGCGGCATACTGGCCCGTGCCTTTTTGTCTGTCATTCCCGGAGGGAATCTGCGTTTGCTTTCCTCCGCGCCCACACCAGCACCAGGTCAACCTTCCGAGCACGCCTACCGCAGATCGACCAACCGGATCATCTCCAGAAACAGGTCCGCCGAGATCTGCAAAGACTTCGCACCCACCTTGTCGATCGTATCCAGCTCCGTATGGTGGTATCCACCCTCCGGATGCTCCCGCGTCGGAGGCCCATAGTCGAGATCGATGATGTCGAGCACCGGAACCCCCCGCTTCTTGAACGGAAGATGGTCGTCCATCACCTCCGTGTCGTTCTTGAAGATCGATCCCGCATGCCCCGTATCCTTCGCCGCCACCGTCAGCATCTCCAGCAGCCACGGTGTCGAGTTCGCGTCATGGTCGATGTTCAGATCCTTGTCGCCGCACATATCCGCCAGCAGATAAGCCTTGATCTTCCCGATCACGCCACTCTGGCTCCACTTCGCCGCCAGATGCCGCGACCCGTACAACGAGTCGGAATCAGACCACTCCTTCACCGCCTCTTCCCCGTCGAAGAACACCAGCCACACCGAGTATCCCTCCGGGGGATGCGCCCGCAGATACTGCCCGATGCCGATCAGCAGCGAGGTCGTCGCGGCGCCATCATTGGCCCCGACGAAGTTGATATCCCGCAGCGGCCAGTTCGTCTCATAGTGCGTGGCCAGGACGACCACCCCGTCCTTCTTCCCCGGAAACCGCACAATGTAGTTGTTCATCGACTGCAATCCAGCCGGAGTCGAAGCCGTAAAGCTGTCCTGCTCCAGGTTCCCCTTGGCCGCCTCCGGAGCAAAGTGCTCCCGGATAAACTGCTCCGCCTTCGCGTGTCCCGGAGAGCCATTAAACCTCTTCGGAGCCACCGCCAGCATCTGCTCTGTCAGCGCATAGACCGCCGCCCCACTCACCTTCGCGCCCGCCGCCTTCCCCTTCTGCCCCTCCGCACCACGCTGCGCAAACACGGACGCCAGCAGAATCAACCCAACCGCGATCTTCCTCAAAGAGATCCTCCACCCAATCATGCCGCGGTCTTCTCCCGCGCCTTGCGCCGATCCGGATGAACCAGGAAAGCAACTCCAACACCAATCATGTACAACACCAGCATCGGCAAAGCGAACACGCACATACTGATCGCGTCCGGCACCGGACAGATGATCGCAGCGATCAGGAAGATCGCCAGAATGGCATAGCGAATGTGCTTGATCAGGAACTTGCCATCGACAATGCCGAAGAGTGCCAGGAAGAAGATCAGGATCGGAAGCTCGAACGTGACCCCAAGCCCCAGAATCACAGCCAGGAAGAAGCCCGTGTAGTCCTCGATGGTGATGATCGGATGAAACTTCTTTCCAAAGTCCCCAATCAGGAACTTCAGCGCACCCGGAAGCACCCATCGATACCCAAACCAAGCCCCACTCAGGAACAGCCCCACCGTCGCTCCCATGAACGGCCAGACATAACGCTTCTCATTCGCATACATTCCCGGCGAGATGAACAGCCAGACCTGGTACAGGATGAACGGACTCGACAGGATGAATCCACCAACGAAGGCAGTCTTCAGATAGAGATTCAGCGGATCAGTCGGATGCGTATAGTTCAGCAGAATTCCCTGATCGTCCAACGGCTTCTGGATAAAGCCATACAGGCGCTCGTGGAACGCATAAGCCACCGCAAACCCGATCAGCAGGTAGATGACGATGCGGATCAGCCGCTTCCGCAACTCTTCCAGATGCTCCATCAGGCTCATCCCGGGAAGCTCCGCGCGATCCTTTACCGCCGCGCGAGCCCGGTCGATCGGATCATCCATGATGTTCCACCTGCCCGACTTCCCCATGCTCCTGCACATGCACCGAAGCCGGTTCCATCTCCGGAATCGCCCCCAGCAGGGGCCCCAGCGCATCGCCCTCGCCGTTCGTCCGGCCTCCCCGAGCCTGCGGCAACCCCGTACTAGGAGGCATCATCTCCAGATCCCCGGACGTCGCAATCGGCACAACCTCCGAAGCAACATAGGATTCCGGCTCCGGAGCGGGAAGATGCGGAGGCTCCTCCGCCGGATAAGCTTCCGCGGCCACAACCGGAACAGCCGGAGCCGCCGCCTCCAGCGCCGCGATCTGCTTCTGTCGCTCTGCCTGCTCGCTCATCCGAAGCTCGTCCTCCATTTGCATCCTGAACTCGTTCGACGCACGGCGAAACTCGCCCATCAACTTGCCGAGTTGACGCGCAAGCTCCGGGAGCTTCTTCGGACCGAAGAGCAGGAGGGCGATGATGAAGATGACAGCGCTGTCCTGAAAGCTTGGCATACGTGAACCCTATGATACGGGTTGATGACTCCCCTTGACCACCAACCAGGTTCCACGGGGATTCCCAGTTCAGTCCACTGTCCAGTTTTGCCTTACAACGGCCCACTACGTGCACTGAGTTTCTCGCCGGATATGCACCTTTCCGTCCTTCAGCGGGTCTAACATGGTAACGAAGGTTGGAGTTGCCTTATGAGTAAGACGTTCACGTGGAATGAGGCGCAAACCCTCCTGCCTGTCCTGGAGTCCCTGCTGAAGCGGGCGCAGACGTCCGCCGAGAAGGCCACAGAGCTCGAATCCGAGATCCAGAGCCTCAATCAGCGGATCTTCCTCGCGGGTGGCATGAGGATCGACGTCATCGCGGCAGTTCGGAGGCGA
The DNA here is from genome assembly GCA_026225095.1 of bacterium. GTDB lineage: Bacteria > Acidobacteriota > Terriglobia > Terriglobales > Acidobacteriaceae > Edaphobacter. The sequence continues at coordinate 46,716 of JAMFSC010000101.1, read as the reverse complement.
ACGGAGCGCGAGAAGGCTGTGCAGGAGGCCAATGACACGCTCGCCGAGATCGACTCCATCGGAGTTCAGGTCGCGGACCTCGAAGAAGGCCTGTTGGCGTTCCCGTGCAAGCTTGAAGGTCACGTTGTGCTGTTGAGCTGGCAGCTTGGCGAACCCGCAATCACCTCCTGGCACAGCGAAGGCGAAGGCTACCCCGAGCGAAAGCCGATTGACTCCCGGTTTGGGCGGATCGAGCGAGAGCGGCTGAACTAGCTGGTTCCGCAGCCTGTCGTTTACCATGATCTCTATGCAGGCGGAAGAGCAATCAACCTTTCGGGAACTGTGCGAGCAGCGTGGAATCGCGGTGACCCATCAGCGGCAGGTCCTGTATGAGGTCATGCGGGCGGCGGGCGGGCATCCGAGTCCGGAAGAGGTCTATGCCCGCGTTCGGGAGAGGATTCCGACCATCTCGCTGGCAACGGTCTACAAGAACATTCACCTCTTCGTCGAAAGCGGTGTGTTGCGCGAGGTCAGCCTGCATCACGGATCGGTGCGCGTTGAGATGGCCGGTGAACAGCATCATCATGTCGTCTGTTCGCGCTGCAAGTCGATCTCGGATATCGAGGAGCGCGAGCTCGGCCCGATGCCGAGACGGGAGCGGCTCGCCGGCGGATTCCTGGTTGAGCGCTATGCGATCGACGTGATCGGCCTCTGCGCCAACTGCCAGAAGAACTGAAAAGACATCTTTTTGAATGCGTTCAGGCGTCGGGTGCGTCGAACAGGGGAGATGGACTCGATTGGAGTCTACCTGTGTATCTTGAGATCGTGATCGGACGATGATGCGGATTGGAATGCGAACTCTTGTGGTGGCGGGCCTCGCAGCGCTGGCACCCTGTTTGAGCGGATGTGGGGCGTTCTTCGTCAACGGCGCAACGACTACCACCACGGCGACGGGGACAAGCTTTGCCTATGTGGCCAATGCGACGACGGCTACGGTATCCGGCTATGCGCTGGCGTCGGGTGCCCTGGTGGCGGTGGCGAGCTCACCGTACACGATCGGGATATCACCCAATTCGGTCGTCGTGACGCCCGCCAATACCTTTCTGTACGTCGGCGGACTGGGCGCGATCTACGGCTACTCGATCGGGTCGGCCGGGGCGCTGACCGCGCTGAGCAGCGGGGCGGCGCTGGCAACGGCTTCGGCGGTCTCGATGGACGTCTCGCCCGACGGCAAGTGGCTTCTGGTACTGGACTCGAGCGGCGTTGCGGTCGACGAGTATCAGATCGACACCTCAACCGGGCTGCTGACGCCGGCGACGGGCTCGACCGTGAGCGTGACTGGCTCCGGAGCCACGGCACCGAGAATGCTCAAGTTCGCCCCGAGCGGCGCTTATGTCTTCGCAGCCATGGGGACCGGTGGAGACGCGGTCTTCACCTTCAACACCACGACTGGCGCCCTGGCGCAGGCGCAGTCCTTGGCGGGGTCGGCGGACTCGAGCGATAACGCGTTGACGGTCGACTCCAACTCGGCTTACCTCTACGTTGCGCGGTCAGGCACTGGCGGTGGCGTCGCGTCGTACAGCATCGGCTCGGGCGGAGCGCTTTCGATGGTCACGGGATCGCCCTTCACGGCGGGTGGCGGGCCATACTCCGTGGTGCTCGACCTGACGGGGGCGTACCTGTATGCCGCGAACCGGACGGACGGCACGGTGTCGGGATACAACGTGTCGAGCGGTGTGCTGACGGCGCTGAGCGGCTCTCCCTACACGAGCGGGAGCCTGGTCACGGCGCTGGGCCGGGATGCGCTCGGCAAGTATGTGGTGGCAGCAGCCCAGGGCGGATCGTCCGACCTGACGATGTACGCCTTCGACGCGATCACCACAGGTAAGCTCGATGCGGTTAGCGTGACGGCGACTGGAACCGATCCGACCGGAGCACTTGCAATCGCGCTGACCCATACATCCGCCGGACTCTAGGCCGGGGGCTCCCCCCTTCCCATTCCCGGGCACAACGTCTGCGACTTGAGCGAGTTACGCCTCGTATCTCGCCGTAACGATCGGTAAAAAAATGGCTTAGGTTCGATCCGGGGACGATGCGGTGCTGGCGATCGCCGTTTCCCACCTTCTTATCTCAAGGATCAAGGATAGTGTTTGGCGGTAACTCGTCGGCCACGTGTATCTCCTTTGGTATGAGAGAGATGATCTTCGTCTGGGCTTGGCACGCGGAAATGCCGGTGTTTTTGAGATTCTATTTTCAGGAGCGTCGAAGCTCGTGGATTCCGATGCGGCGCGGTGAGGGTGAGACGGATGCGCCCCTCGCGGTCGAGTTCGCGACGATAATGGGATGACGTGTCCGTCCGATGAACGGGTTACAACCTGCTGGATTGAAGGAGCATCGCCCACAGTATGCCATTCGTTTCGCACGATCGCTCCGGCCACGTGGCCAAACTGCCCAGCCTGTCCAATGCCTTTCGCACCATGTGTGAGAAGAACATCCGGAGACTCCCCTGGTTGCTGGCGGGGTGTCTTGGGCTGATGCTGATGGTATCCGGCTGCTCCCGGATGCGGCCCACGCTGGCCAGGCAGTACGTGTACTGCACGGCGAAGCAGACGTTTCTCCGCGATCGGGTCGCGGCGGTCTCGAACCGGACGGGGACGGTGCAGAACGGAGACAAGCTGGAGCTGCTGGAGCATGGGCGGCACTTTCTGAAGGTGAAGACGGCGAAAGGCGAGATCGGTTGGATCGAAGAGAAGACGGTGGCGACACAGGAGATATTCGACGAGTTTGTGGACATGGGCAAGGTGCACGGGACGGAGACTCCGGTGGCCTCGGCGGTTGTGCGGGACGAGGTGTATCTCCACCTGAAGCCGGGGCGGGATACGGAGCGGTTCTATCGACTGGCCGAGGGCGACAAGCTGAAGCTGCTGGCGCGGGCTACGGTAGAGAAGCCTCTGCCTCCGGGGACCCTGGCGGCGCGGGCTGCGGCAGCGGGCGCGGCCAAGGCAGCTGCCGGGCAGGCAGCAAACGGAGCGAAGGGCAAAGCTGTGGCCGCGCCGGAGCCGCCTCCCCTGGTCCCGCTGATGGAGGACTGGTGGCTGGTGCGGGATGCGCAGAACCGCACGGGCTGGCTCTACAGCAAGATGATGGATGTGGATGCTCCGGACACGCTGACACGGTACTCGGAGGGGCAGCGGTTTGTGGGGGCGTACGTATTGACAACGGTGTATGACGCGGACGCTCCGCAGGCGGACAAGAACGTTCCGATCTACGTCGCGGTACTGAATCCGTACAAAGCCGGGTTGCCATATGACTTCGATCAGGTGCGGGTGTTTACCTGGAGCACGAAGATGCATCGGTACGAGACGGCTTACCGGGAGAAGAACATCGAGGGCTATCTGCCGGTGAAGATCTCGAAGATGAAAGACCCGAACGGGCGTTCGGTGCTGGCGCAGCAGGAGCTGCCCTCGTTCAGCTACCGGGTGCTCCCGGCCGACGCTCCGACCCCGGTTCCAAACCCGGAGACGGGGGAGATTGTGCCAAGCCGGATGATCACGAAGACCTACCGGCTGGAGAGCACGACCGTGCATCGTCTGCTGGGTGCGGGACAGGTGGCTGAGGCGCAGGCACATCCGGAGCCCGAGAAGGATAAGAAGGACAAGAAGGGGAAGAAAGGGAAGAAGCGGTAGGAGCAGGCTTGACGGCCCGATCGCTCGCCAGGCGCCGAATGGTCGCTTCGATGTGACCCGGCGTGCGGCTCGACTGGGGATTGTCACGATGAGCAGGCTTCAGAGCAGGACAGCGGGACCGGTGATGGGGTAAGCTTCCGGGACCGAATGCTGGGGCCGTAACTCGGCGTCGAGATCCTTCGAGGGCAGACGATGATCATCGAGGCGCATGGCGGGGGCGGCCGGAATGCGAAGTACACTCTCTTCGACAAGGTGGGGAAGGCCGAACTGATCGAGGGAAGGGCTCACTTCGCAACTTTTGGCGGGGCCCGGGTGAATCCCTACAAGAATCCGGGGGCGCGCATTACTCCACAGGCGCGCGCAGGCCTGGAGAGGATCTACATTCTCGGCCATGGGGGTCCCACGCAGTTAAATGGCGAAAACGCCGAGACCTGGGCAAATCGTCTGGTCGCAATGGGTTTGCAGGCTGGGGATCAATGCATCATCGATCTGACGTCGTGCTACGCCGGTTTTGCGGGGAGAGGATTTGCCGGTCTGCTGACGGCGAAGCTACATGGGCGAAATATTACCGTCCGGGTGATCGCCTCGCGGGGACACCACCACGAAACGCCGACGCGCCGGCGCATCTTCGCTACAAAGGGAACTTTCTATCCGCAGATCTGGCAGGATGCGGGAGCGGACGTTGCGACCCAGGAGGCCTTTCTTAAGGGCGTGGCTGACAATCTCTTCATCCAGCTCCACCACGACATCCCCGATGCACAGGAGCAGACGATCTTGTTCATCGCGTTCCTGACCCAGGTGGCAACGCGCAAGAACAAGGACGCCAAGCTTGGCAATCTTGTCGTGGATGCTTTCCGGCTCCCGAGTTGGGGCGACAGGGCGATGATTCTGGGATCGAAGGCACGCGCCGCTATTTTGAAGTCTGAGGAAGATGCTTCCACTTTTATCAGGATTGTGAAGGAATTAAAGCGAAACTCCGCGGGGCTGGCGACCGCTCGTCTGGCCATCCAGACCGAGGCACAGAGGATCTGGGGGGTCCACAAAGGGATCATCGAGGGGGTCAATACGCCGACTTTTGTGGGCCATACGCGACCGCCTCTCGGCGTGAATGAACGAATCACCTTTTCGACCACGGAGCTGGCCCAGGCTACGTTATTCGGGCAGCAGGTTCTAGCCGAGATCGTTAATAACCAATGGCCTGCGTTCAGAAACGATTGTCTAAATACGAAGCGAGATCGGTGTACCCAGGACGCGCGGGCGTTTCGAAGGTTGATTACCGGAATCAACACGACCACGCCACGGCCGGGAAAGTTCGACATTATCAAGACGCATGGGCTAACCTATCGGATCAAGTGGGAGCTGGACTGCCAGATGACCACCGGAGCCGTCGAGACCAAGCTGCTGCGAATACAACTGATCCCGCAGCTGGGGAGCTTCAAGGTGGTCGGTCTGTCGGTGGAGAATGCGTGAGGCGCAAGGTGGATCGCGACTGGACGTTGGCACGGTGGATCAGCCGACGTCCGACCAGTTGAGGATAACCTTGCCGGAGTTGCCGGAGCGCATGGCGTTGAAGCCTTCCTCGAAGTCGCGCCAGTTGAGGCGGTGCGTGATGACGGGAGAGATATCGAGTCCGGATTCGAGCATGACGGTCATCTTGTACCAGGTCTCGTACATCTCGCGGCCGTAGATTCCGCGGAGGGTGAGCTGGTTGAAGATGACCTGGTTCCAGTCGATGGCGATGGGCTCGGCGGGGATGCCGAGCATGGCCACCTTCGCTCCATGACTCATATTGCTTAGCATGTCGCGGAAGGCGTGGGGGTTGCCGGACATCTCAAGCCCGACATCGAAGCCTTCGTGCATGTGGAGGTCGGTCTGGACGGAGGCGAGGGTGGTGGAGGTGGGATCGACGGCGCGGGTGACTCCGACCTTTTCGGCGAGGGCTCGGCGGTAGGGGTTGGGGTCGGAGATGACGACGTGGCGGGCTCCGGCGTGGCGCGCGACGGCGGCGGCCATGATGCCGATGGGACCGGCTCCGGTGACGAGGACGTCTTCGCCGAGCACGGGGAAGGCGAGGGCGGTGTGGACGGCGTTGCCGAAGGGGTCGAAGATGGCGGCGACGTCGAGGGGGATTCCGGGGGCGTGCTGCCAGATGTTGGACATGGGCAGGACGATGAACTCGGCGAAAGCGCCGTTGCGGTTGACGCCAACTCCGGCGGTGTGGGCGCAGAGGTGGCGGCGGCCGGCGAGGCAGTTGCGGCAGCGTCCGCAGACGACATGGCCTTCGCCGGAGACGATCTGGCCTGTGTGGAGGTCGGGAACGTTGCTCCCGAAGGCGACGACCTCGCCGACGAACTCGTGGCCGATGGTGAGGCCAATGGGGATGGTCTTCGAGGCCCAGGCGTCCCACTCGTAGATGTGGAGGTCAGTGCCGCAGATTCCGGTCTGGAGGACGCGGATTTTGACGTCGTTGATGCCGATTTCAGGCTCGGGAACATCTTCGAGCCAGAGACCGCGCTGGGCGCGGCTCTTGACGAGTGCCTTCATGGGTAAAGCCTTTCCGGGCCGCATGGTCTGCCCGGGTTCGGGAAGGTGCGCCACCTCTGATTTTACGCGCGTTCCGTGAGGATAGAATGCGTGCATGAGTGAACGGGTTGCGGAGTTGTTTCTGGAGATCTCGGCGAGCAAGCTTGAGATTTCAACCAAGAGCGTGGCGGATTGCCTCGGACGGCTAACGGATGAGCAGGTGTGGGCGAAGGGTGGGGCGCATGAGAATTCGATCGGCAACCTGATCCTGCATCTGTGCGGGAATATGCGGCAGTGGATCCTGCACGGGGTGCGCGGGGATGTGGATGTGCGGGAGCGGGATCTGGAGTTCGAGACGACCGGTGGCGTGACCCGGGCGGATCTGCTGGCGAGGCTCGAAGGGGTGGTTGGGGAGGTGCGGGAGGTGGTCGCTTCCCTGCCCCATGCGAGGCTGCTCGAACGGATCGACCCGCAGCATGGCGAGGTGTGGGTGTTGGAGGCGATCTACCACATCGTCGAGCACTTCCGACTGCATGTGGGGCAGATCATCCTGCTGACGAAGCAGCTCGTCGGCGGCGACCTGGATCTCTCGATGCCGCGACGGCGTTAGGCGTGGGTGGCGGCAGAGGCGACCGGGCGGGGCTGACGATGAAGTCCGATGGCGAAGGCGACAACGACGAATCCGTAGAAGGCCTCGTAGGCGGAGAGCCATGCGGTGATGGTGCGGACGGTGTCGTCGCGGTGAGTGAGGAAGAGGATGGCCATGGCGACGGAGACAATAGCTGAGAGGGCCAGGACGACGGCGTAGGGGCGGTCTTCTCTCAGCTTGATGGCGAGGTGCACTTGGAAGGCGACGCGGGCGATGGCGTGGAGGCCGGCCAGGTAGGCGAGGGTGTGAGACGTGATCATGAGGGACGCGGAGATGTAGGCTCCGAGAACGATGGCGACGAGGCTTTCGCTCGAGAGAAGATACCAGAGGCGGAGATGGTGCTCGCGGGAGAAGATGGCGGCGACTCCAAGGAGCAGGCCGTTGGCGAGGATAAAGAAGCCGAGAATCAGGCTGAGCGAGACCAGCATGACGGGATCGAAGAAGACGGTCCCGAGCAGGCCGCAGGCGAAGTAGAGGAGCGCGGCGAAGAGAAGGGCGAAGCCTCCACGGAAGGCGAAGACCCACCAGAACATCCTGAGATCCTGCATGCGGTTGTCTCCCATCAGCCACGAGTGTATGGGAGATTGGTTGGGCTGGGTAGAGCAACGCTCATGGAGTCAGGCCAGTTGGACGGTGTGGGAGTTTGGGTCGGGTGGGAAGGCGGCGGGATGGAGGGCGCGGGCTACGGCGGCCAGTCCATCGAGGAGGGTCGGGGCGGGGGTATTGATGAGTGAGTCGGGGATGCAGAAGACGCGTCTTTGCTGGACGGCGGCCAGGTGATGCCAGTTACGCTGGTCGATGACGCGAGCGAGCGGGACTCGGTTGCCGGCTCCGCACCAGGCGAAGAGGAGGACGTCGGGGCTGGCCGCGGCGATGGTTTCGGGATCGGTGTGAGCGCCGGGAGTTCCGAGGAAGATGCCTCCTGCGGCATCGACGAGCTCAGCGGCCCAGCGCTGCGAATGGATGAGCGGCTTGCCCCACTCCTCGCAGTAGACGAGCGGTTTGGGGAGGTCGGCTGTGCGCGCGCGGATGTCCCTTACGGTCGCTTCGAAGCGGGCGATAAGGGCGGTCGGATCCGCGCGGACGAGAGAGGCGATGAGGCGGATGTCGTTGACCACGTCCGAGAGCGTATGCGGGGCAAGGGTGAGCACAGGGAGGCCGGCTTTGAGGATGGCGGCAAGCGACTCGATGCGGTATGGGATGCTTGCGAGGATCAGGTCGGGGTGGAGGCTCTCGATCTGGGCGGTGTCGGCGGACCAGGCGTCTTTGAGGATCGGGAGGTTGAGGGCGGCCAGATCGGGGAGTGCTTCGATGCAGTACTTCGTGTGAGCGCAGAGGTGATCGAGCTTGCCGAGGGCGGCGAGGATCAGGGTGACGGAGGGCTGGAGGCTGGCGATTCGCATGGGGTCAGGTTGCAGAATACGCGATCAGCATCCCAAGGATGGCCGGGAGCTCAGACCTTTCGAACCATGCCGTGCAGATTGGGATCGAAACCGACGGGAAAGACGGTTCTATCGTTGTAGGTTGCACCGCGCAGATCAGCGTCTCTGAGATCGGCTCCAGTCAGGTCGGCAGCTTCGAAGCTGGTGCCGCCGCCAAGATTGTCATACGAGAGGTAGGCGTCACGCAGGTCGGCCCCACGCAACTGTGCTTCATCCAGAACCACTCCAGCCAGGCGAGCTTTGCGAAAGTCGCAGCCGTCACAAATGGAACGATACATGTAGGTCCAGTAGAGATCTGCGCAGCGGAAATCTGCTCCTGTGAAGTTTGAATCGGAGAGATCTCCGCCTTCGATGACCTGCCCGGACAAGTCGGCTCCGCGAAGATCTCTCTCGCTCAAATACTCGTATCCCTCAACATCGTCCAGGATCGCACCCGCGCGGTCTTTGATGATCACTGATCCCCTCAGATGTGAGCTATTCGACGACCTGCTTGGCCTTGTAACCGTCGCGGGCGATGACGGAGTACTTGAGGGGCTTGCCTTTTTCGTCGGCCATCTTGAGGGGCTTGCCTTCGCGGTCGACGAGGGTGACCTTGATCTTGCGATAGGTGCCGTCGTTCTTGTTGTTGGTGGGCTTGTAGGTGAGCAGGTACTGGTTGCGGATCGAGTCGTTGATCTGGGAGAAGATGTCGGGGAGCGCGCCCTGGAACATGGGGTCAAAGTAGAGACCGCCGGTCATGTTGGCGAAGGTGCGGAGCTGGTTCTGGGCCTGCAGAACGTCCATGCGCTGGAGTCCTCCCATGCCTCCGCGGGCGTCGCGGAGTTCGTTCACCAGGGCTCCTGTTCCTATAGCGAAGATGGTGATGTTCTGCGCGGCCTTGACCTTCGCGAGGATCTTGTCGAGGGTCAGCTTCGAGAAGGTGTCGCGCCCGCTTCCGATCAGGATGATGTACTTGCGGCCCTCGATGCGGGAGACGCGGTCGAGCGTCTCGTAGAGGGCGTCGAACATGTTGGTGTCGGAGAAGCCAGGGATGGTGAGGCTCTGGAGGGACTGGGCGATGGTCTCCTTGTTGTTGGTGAAGTCGGTGAGGATGTGGGTGCGGAGGTCGTAGGTAATAACAGCCACATAGTCGTCAGGGCGGAGCGTCCGGTAGAAGCTCGCGGACGCGTTCTGCATATCGCGGATGAGGTAGTAGGAGTTGGAGGCGAACTCGAGCAGCATGACGGCGGTGATGGGGGTCTGGGTCATGCGGACGCTGGTGACCTGCTGCTCCACACCATCTTCGAGGACGAGGAAGTTTCCGGCCTTGAGACCGGGGACGAACTGGTGCGTCTTATCGAGGATGACGTTGACATCGAGGTTGACGATCGGGACGTCGACGCGGAGGGAGTAGGTGGCGCTGTCAGGATTCTTGATCTTGGGTTCAGCGGGAGCGGCCGGGGCCTCGGGCTCGGTGGGCTCCTTCTTCTTCTTGATGATGATGTCGCCGTTGGTGGTTGCGGGGCCCTCTTCAGGGGTCTGGGCGGCGGGGGGCGGGGTCTGCTGTGGTGCCGTGGCGGGAGCCTGCTGCTGGGCTCCCGCATGGGGTAAGGGCGAAGCGGCGAGGAGGAGCGCGATGGCGACGGCGGAGAGCAGATGGGTGGGGCGGGGCAGGATGCTGGCGACGGTGGTCCTGGCCTGGGTTCGGGGTTTCATGCTGGGGCTCGCTGGGAGAGTCATTATGAGAGACTTTACTCCGGTTTCGGACTTCGGGTGGAGAGATCGCCCGCAGGGCCAACAATGGTGCGGGTGGAATGTGGGGAAACGGTCTAAGCTCTTAGACGTGAAAAACTATTTCCGGGTTCGTGGGCAGGTGGCTGGGGTGCTGGTGGCTATCGTGGGGGCTGGGGTGGCCTGGGCGCAGACACCGAGTGGCGCACGTGCCGGGGCAGGCATGGCTGCGGGTGGGATCTCAACGGGGGAGATCCGCCCAGATGGGGTTCCGGCAGGGATGAAGGTTTTTCCCCTGTCGGAGGTGAAGCGTGGACTGAAGGGCATGGCGTACACGGTCTTCGAAGGAGTGAATCCCGAGACGATGGAGGTGGAGATCCTGGGGATCTTGAAGGATGCGATCGGCCCCGGGCAGGATATGATCCTGGCGCGGCTGGGTGGGGCGAAGGCCCAGTACACGGGCGTGGTGGCGGGGATGAGCGGGAGCCCCGTCTATGTGGACGGGCGGCTGCTGGGAGCGGTGAGCTACCGGATCGGCCAGTTCAGCAAGGAGCCGATCGCCGGGATTACGCCGATCGAACAGATGTTCGAGGTGCGGGATGGGCAGGGGGTGGGGGATACCGTGGGGAGCAAGGCTCCGGTGAGTGGGGCGTCGGGGGAGATTGTGCCGATGGAGACGCCGCTTGTGTTCAGTGGCTTTTCGCAGGAGGCGGTGGACCGCTTTGGTGACAAGTTCAAGGCCATGGGGATGACGCCGGTGGCGGGGCTTGGAGGCGTCGATGCGGACGCGAAACAGCCGGAGCCGCTGGTGCCGGGATCGGCGGTGAGCGCGGTGCTGGTGCGGGGGGATCTCTCGATTGCGGGGACCTGCACCGTCACCTATGTTGACCGCGAGCAGTTGCTCGCCTGCGGGCATCCTCTGACGCAGTTCGGGAAGGTGGAGATCCCGATGACCAAGACCAACGTAGTGGCTACGCTGGCCTCTCCGCTGAACGCGTTCAAGATTGTGAATGCGACGGAGACGGTGGGGGCGTTCACGCAGGATCGGGCATCGGCGATCCTGGGGCGGTTCGGGGCGAAGGCGCGGATGATTCCGGTGGTGATCGATGTGGTGGGGGCCACCGGGACCACTGGAAGAGCAGCGATCAAGTCGAGGACGCTGCGGTTTGAGGTGCTGGATAATCGGCAGTTGACACCGCAGACGATGCTGATCTCGGTGTACCAGGCGCTGCAGGGGACCAACAGCTCGGCGGCAGAGATCAGCTACAGAATGAAGGGGGAGTTGCGCCTGTCCGGGGCAGGTGGGAAGGTGCTGGCTCCGATTCTGCTGGATGGGGAACTGGCGCAGAATGAGTTCAATCCGGCAGCGATCAATGCGGCGCTGTTTGTGGGCGAGCGGTTCAACCGGGTCTATGAGAACACGGTCGAGCAGCCAGTGATTACGGGCCTTTCTCTGAGGGTCGAGGCGGTGGCGGCGCGGCGGACGGCGACGATTGAGACAGCGCGGCTGGGACGTCTGGAGGCGATGCCCGGCGAGACGGTCGACGTGGAGGCGACGCTGCGGCCGTACCAGGCAGAAGCGCGCGTGGTGCGGATGAAGCTGACGGTTCCGGCAGGGGCGGTGACGGGTCCTCTGCGGGTGATGGTAAGCGATGGGGCGACGCTCGATCGGCTGTTGCAGCCGGCCGCGGGTGGAGGGAGCCAGCATCCGGTCGGTCTGGCGGATACAGTGGCGCAGATGAATCGCGGACATGCGAATGACAGGGTTTACGTGACTGTGCTGGAACATGCGGCGCAGGCGGTGCTGCCTTCGGCGACGATGGCTGGAGTTCCGCTCTCGATGGCGAATGTACTGGAGCCGCTGAAGGACGGAATGGAGATGAGGCTGACGGGCGAGAGTGCGGTGGAGCAGGGGTCCGCGGAGGTTCCAGAGGCGGTGACGGGGTCGAAGGTATTGACGCTGCAGGTGCGGTAGCAGAACGGGGGGGGGTAAGGGGAGGGACGAAGTGGGACGGGATCGGCCGCGTGGAGAGACCAGACGCCGCCAATCCACAGAAAACAGGCAAAGGAAGGGCGAAGGTCGACGCGGCCTAATGTAACATCAGAGACGGGATTGCGTGTGGAGAAGAAGACGCTCTCGAGGGGATCAGGAACATTCATGAATGAAATCAATGGGCTGGCCGTCTACGCGGCTGGTGCACATTTGCTCCCTTACAAGTTCGATGCGGGTGAGCTGAAGCCGAATGAGGTTGCGATTCGGATCTCTCACTGCGGGGTATGCCATAGTGACGTGCATCTTATCGATAATGACTGGGGATTCAGCAAGTATCCGTTCATTCCGGGCCACGAGATTGTGGGCCGTGTGATTGCGGCGGGCGCGGACGTGCGGGACCGCGTAGTCGGCGAACGGGTCGGTGTGGGTTGGCAGGCGGATAGCTGCGGAATCTGCGAGTGGTGCCGTCAGGGAGATGAACATCTGTGCCTGAAGTCGCAGCCAACGTGTGTTGGGCGGAACGGTGGTTATGCGGACATGGTCCGGGTGAACAGCCGGTTCGCAATTCCGGTTCCGGAGGTTCTGGAGAGTGAGAATGTCGCTCCCCTGCTGTGCGGTGGAATCACGGTCTATAGCCCGCTGCGGAATCATGGGGTACGTCCTTCATCGCGGGTCGGGGTGATCGGGATTGGCGGGCTGGGGCATATCGGGCTACAGTTTGCGCGGGCGTTTGGTGCCGAAGTGACAGCGTTTTCGACCTCGAAGGATAAAGAAGCGGAGGCCAAGACCCTCGGTGCTCACCATTTTGTGAATACGCGGGATACGGCGGCGTTGAAGAAGGTTTCAGGAAGCTTTGACTTCCTGCTGTGCACTGTGAGCGCCGACCAGGACTGGCAGGGTTATGTGAACGCACTGCGGCCCAAGGGAACGCTCTGCGTGGTGGGCGCTTCCCCTTCCGCGATGCAGATTCTGCCGTTTTCGCTGATCTCCGGGCAGAAGGCAGTCGCTGGAAGTCCGACCGGAAGTCCGCGAGATCTGCACGAGATGCTGGACGTGGCGGCGCGGCACGGGATCAAGGCGATTACGGAGCGATTTGCCATGTCCGCGGCCAACGAGGCCGTGGCGAAGGTGAAGAAGAACCAGGTCAGGTATCGCGCGGTTCTAACGAACTAAGGCCCCGTCTGCACGGCAAGGAAGGTTCGGTGGCTGGATGAAGGTGGTCATCTTCGGGGCTACGGGAATGGTTGGGCAGGGCGTGGTGCGGGAGTGCCTGCTCGAGTCCGAAGTAGAGCGGGTGACTGCGGTCGGACGGAGTAGGTCGGGAGTGAGCGACCCGAAGCTGGAGGATCTGATCCTGCCGGATCTTACAGCCTATGACGCGGAGGAAGATCGGCTACGTGGTTTCGACGCCTGCTTTTTCTCACTTGGAGTCTCCTCCGCCGGGATGTCCGAGTCGGACTATGACAATGTGACCTACAAGATCACGCTGGCGGCGGCGGAGACGCTTGTGCGGCTGAATCCCGGGATGACGTTCGTCTATGTTTCGGGTGCGGGGACCGACAGCACGGAGCGCGGACGAGTGATGTGGGCCCGGGTGAAGGGCAGGACCGAGAATGCGCTGCTTGCTCTTCCCTTTCGGGCGGCTTACATGTTCCGGCCGGGGCTGATCCAGCCGATGCACGGGATCAGATCCAGAACGGCCTCTTACCGGGTGCTCTATGCGGTGCTCAGTCCTATCCTCGGGCTGGCGCGGCGCTGGTTTCCGAAGTACGTGTTGACGACCGAGGAGATTGGGCTCGCGATGCTGAAGGTTGCGAATGTGGGCGCTCCAAAACGGGTGTTGGAGACGGCGGATCTGCGCGCGCTGCTGGGGTGATCTTCGCCAGGGGATGGTCGCGGGTTTAGACTCGGGATCACGATGATGCGACGGATGGGGCGGTTGGCGGCGGTTGTGGGTCTTGGTGCGGTGATGAGTTCGGTGTTCTGCTGCGGATTGGGGCGGGCGCAGGGGACAAAGCTCTGGACGGTGGGCCGGTATGAGGAGCTGGAGCGCGGCTCGACCGACGGAGTGGCGATCCGGAACGATGGGTGGCTGGAGGCGGCGCCATCCTCTTCGCTTGTGTATACGACGGGTGGCAACTACGTCTGGAGCGTCGCCGGAGATGCGGCGGGGAACTCCTACGTTGGGGTGGGCGGGACAATATCGGGTGCCGCGGCCGTAATGCGGGTGAGCGCGGATGGGCGAGCGGAGAAGATCTTCTCCGGCAAGGAGCTTGGCGCGCAGGCGGTGAAGCTGGGAACGAATGGAACGGTGTTCGCGGCCACGTCTCCGGATGGGAAGGTCTACCGGGTGGCGAAGGGGGATAGTGTTGTTGCCTTCGATCCAGCGGCCACGGTGGAGAAGCCGAAGTACCTGTGGGATCTTGCAGTCGGGGCGAAGGGTGAGTTATATGTCGCGACCGGCGCTCCGGCGGCGGTATACCGGGTGACAGGTGGAAAGACGGAGCTTCTGTTCAGGACGGCAGACCAGCATATCCGGTGCCTCCTGCTGAGCAGGAGCGGGATGCTGTGGGCGGGGACCGATGGCGGTGGGGTGGTCTACCGGTTCGATCCTCGAGTCGCCGGGACGAAGCCGTTTGCGATGTATGCGGCGGCGCAGCGGGAGATCACGGCGTTGGCCGAGGATGCGGCGGGAAACATCTATGCGGCGGGGGTAGGGAGCAAGGTGTCAACGGGGCTGCCGCCGCTTCCGGTGACGGGAGCGGTGGGGGTGACGGTTACGTTTGTGCAGCCTGGGTCGGCGGGAGCGGTGAACGGGAGCTCTGTGATTCCGGAGGGGAGTGAGTTGTACCGGATCGCGGCGGATGGAACCCCTTCGCGGCTTCTGACGTTGAAGGACGACGTGGTCTATGGGCTTGCGGTCTGGGATGGCGGGCTGATTGTCTCAACCGGGAATCGGGGACGGGTCTATAGGGTCGATCTTGGGGTAAGTGGACGCTTCGCGGATGTGGCGCACCTCGAAGCCGCGCAGGGAACGGCTTTAGCTGAGACGCCGGGCGGTGTGCTGGTCGGGACGAGCAATAGCGGGAAGATCTACAGGCTGGGTGGAGCGGCGAAAGACGCAAAGTATACCAGCGAGGTGTTCGACGCGGGAGGTTTCGCGCGTTGGGGGCGGGCCGAGGTGAGGGGAACCGGATACGAGCTGGCGGTACGTGTCGGCAATGTGCCGAGTCCGGTGGAGGGCTGGAGCGACTGGGCGAAGGCAGATGCCGGTAAGGCCCCGGAGGGACGGTACGCTCAGTGGCGGCTGGAGTTACAGCCGGGTGGCTCGGTCGACCAGGTCGCTCTGAACTATCTACCCAGGAATGTTGCCCCTGTGGTCGACGACATCGCAGTGCAGGAAGGGGTGCGAGTCGCTCCAGGGGCCGCGGCATCCGCGGTGACGACCGTTCAGGTCACCTTTCCCGCTCCTCCGCCGACTGGAATGGCTTCGGGCTTGAGCCTCCCTGCGCCAGATCCGAATGCAGGACCGTTGACCGGGCAGAAGGACAAATCGGCCGTGACGGCTCGGTGGCTCGCCCATGACGACAACGGCGACGACCTGATGTACGCGGTCTGGTATCGCGGCGTGGAGGAGAAGGACTTCAGGCTGTTGAAGGACAAGATCTCCGACAAGTTCTACAGCTTCGACCAGGGCGCCCTTCCCGACGGGGCCTACGTGTTGAAGGTCGTGGCGAGCGATGCCCCGTCCCATCCGGACCTGGAGACGATGACGGGGGAGCGGATAAGCGGGATCTTCGTGGTGGATACGACTCCGCCGGTAGTCTCCGCGCTGAAGGCAACAGTAGCAACCGGAAAGATCTCCGCGGCTTTCGAAGCGGCTGATGCCACCGCACCCATCGCGCATGCGGAGTATTCGATCGATGCCGGACCGTGGCAGTATGCGGAACCTGACGGGCGGATCTCGGATGGAATGAAGGAGAGCTATCGGATCTCCGCCTCGGTGGATGGGCCGGCGGCCAGTCCCGGCGCGCATGAACATGTACTTGCGGTACGGGTCTACGACCGGTACGAGAATGTAGGGTCGGCCAAGGTGCTTGTGCGTTGAGAGACGCCGGCTGACCTGTAGGCTGGAAACGTGCGATTTGAACTATTCATTGCGGCGCGGTACCTGCGGGCGAAGCGGCGGCAGGCGGTTGTCGGTGTGGTGACGGGGATCTCGGTGCTGGGGGTGGCCGCGGGAGTGGCCTCGTTGATCCTGGCGCTGGCGATTACAAATGGGATGCGACGGGATCTACAGGAGCGGTTGGTGGGGTCCACGTCGCATGTGGACCTGATGCGCGTGGCGGGAGACGGCATCCGGGATTGGCGCCCTATGCTCGCTCGTCTCCGCCAGACAAAGGGCGTGGTGGCAGCGGCTCCGGGGCTCTATGGACAGGTGCTGATCTCGCGCGGGGCCCGGAGCGGAGGCGCCCTGGTGAAGGGCGTGATCCCGGCTGACGAGAGGACGGTCGGCGATCTGCTGCAGGCCGTGAAGCAAGGCAGTGCGGGGGCTTTGGAGCCGAACGATTCTTCCCCTGGGACGGGAGCCGAGAATACCCCGTCCGAGGCAAGGGCGACCCCGCCGATCGTGATTGGCAAGGATCTGGCAGAGACGATCGGGGCAGGGGTGGGTGATACGGTGCTTGTGACAAGTCCTCAGGGGGAACTGACGCCGCTTGGGATCGTGCCTCGATACCAGCGCTTTCAGATAGCGGGGATCTTCGCTTCGGGGTTTTATCAGTACGATTCGAGCTACGCCTTTCTGCGCCTGGCGGATGCGCAACGGCTGTTTTCAGAGCCGGACCTGGTATCGGTGATCAGCTTCAAGGTGGAGGATCTATACGCGGCGGCAAAGGTGGCAAAGGTCATCGAGGCGGCTGCGGGGCCGGGGTATCAGACGACGAATTGGATGGAGCAGAATCGGGAGCTGTTTCGTGCGCTGAAGCTGGAGCAGGTGGTCACCTTCATCGTGCTGACTCTGATCGTGTGCGTGGCAGCCTTGAATATTCTGATCGCGCTCACCATGATGGTGATGGAGAAGACGCGGGATATCGCTGTCCTGATGAGCTTCGGGGTGACCGGAGCGCAGGTTCGGCGAATCTTTCTGCTGCAGGGATTGCTGATCAGCGTGGTAGGCACGGCAATCGGGTTGGTGGTGGGGTATGGCTTGAGCTGGGCGGGAGGGCACTATCGATTTATTTCACTCGATGCGTCCGTATATTCAATCGACTATCTGCCGTTCGCTCCGCGCTGGACGGACGCGTTGATTGTTGGGGCCGTGAGCCTTGGGGTCAGTCTGTTGGCGACCCTGTATCCATCGAGCTCGGCGGCAAAGGTGCTTCCGGCGGAGGCGCTTCGGTATGAGTAATGGCGGGGCCTGTCTTTTGGGAAAGGGATTGGAAGCATGACGCAACGATTGAACTATGCGGAACTGGCGCCCGGAGGAATCGCGGCGATGCGAGGGGTAGAGCACTACCTCAACACGGAGACAGGGTTGGAGGCGGTGCTGCTGGCATTGGTCAGGCTGAAGGCTTCGTTGATCAATGGCTGTGAGTTTTGTATCGGGCTGCATACGAAGGAGCTTCGGAAGCACCATGAGACGGAGGACCGAATCGCGGGCGTCGCGGATTGGAAGGGGTCCAATGCCTATACGCAGAAGGAGCGGGCGGCGTTTGGGTGGACTGAGGCGGTAACGGATATTCAGGCCGGACATGCCCCGGATGAGGCATACGAGGCAGTGCTCGCACATTTCTCCGAGGCAGAGGTAGCGGACCTGACGCTGGCGATTGCAAGCATCAACGCGTGGAATCGAATGGCGATCGCGTTTCGGGCGGAGTGGCGGCCAAAGCCGGAGATGGAGCCCAGGGCCGATGGAAGCGCGGATCAGGGGTTCGCTTCTGAGGGCGAAGCGGATGACGGCGGTAAGGTCTCGGTCGAGGAGGAGGTTTGAGCGGGGACGAGGGGATGGGGAGCCTGGAACCGCTGGTCGGCGGTGAGATGGCGCGCGTGGTATTGCGGACGGAGGGGCTGACCAAGGTCTTTCCATCCGTGGCCGGCCGGGCCCGGGGAGAGCTTGTGTTGTTCCGTGGTCTCGACTTCGCGGTGCGCGCTGGCGAGATGGTAGCGGTGGTCGGCGAGAGCGGCTCGGGAAAGAGCTCGCTGCTTCATCTGCTGGCCGCGCTCGATCGGCCCACGGCGGGCGAGGTATGGTGCGGGGACCGGGCGGTGAGCCGGTTCTCAGCGGCGGAGGCGGCCCGGTTCCGCAATCGCGAGGTTGGGTATGTGTGGCAGTTTCATTACCTGCTTCCGGAGTTTTCCGCGCTGGAGAATGTGGCGATGCCGTTGCTTGCGCGTGGCGTAAGACGCGGGTGGGCACTGGAACGGGCGAAGGTCTGGCTTGAAGAGGTGGGTCTTGGGGATCGAATGGAGAACCGGTCCGGAGAGCTCAGCGGGGGAGAACAGCAGCGGGTGAGCCTCGCTCGGGCGCTGGTGACGGAACCACAGCTTCTTCTGGCGGACGAACCCACGGGAGACCTGGACGGGCGGACTGCGGATACAGTCTTCGAGTTGATCCAGAAGATGCATCGCGAGCATGGGCTGACCAGCGTGGTCGTGACGCACAATCTCGAGTTCGCCGGACGATGTGACAGGATGCTGCGGCTGCGAGATGGGAGGCTGGCGGAGTCAGGTATCTAGAGAATATCCGATCAACCCGGTGGAATCTCCGATCAAGCCGGCCATGTTGACTCCCGGACAACTGGTGCTCGACGCCGTTGTATGTTCTACGTCGTCATCTTGAACGAAGTGAACGACCCCCGCAGTCGCCAGACTGTCCGATAATCGAAGCCGAAACATGCCACTTTCGCAAATCACGTTTCTGTCCAGTTTTTCCATGCAACGGCCCACGTTCTGTCCATCGAAAAGTCTCTGGTGAAACATTGGGAATTCGGCGGCCGCCGCCCGTAACCCCTTTAGAACACCACGATTACAGACATGCACCCAAAACGACGCAAAACAGACCACTTTATTGGAAGAATTGGACCCAGTGGTCCTACCTCTTATCCCGTTCACGAGTTGACCCAAAGCGCCTTCCGGTCCTCCACTTGCGGTCCTCCAAAGGCCCACGGCCATGCTTCGGTATTGATTCAGAGGCTCCCTCAAGGGGATAGGTCGAGGGGAGAGAGTCGCGCCAGGAATGGGCCGGTTCAAACAGGGACAGAGTTCCGGTCCTTTTGGAATTGCGACCCAAATTTGCACAGAGGCGTCTAATCTATCTGGGTTAGCTTAGGCATAACTTTTGCGGCATGGACGTCGTCGAGCGAGTTGCGGCTACACTGATGGTAGGAAGTGGATGCTCCGTTTTGCCGGTGGCAGCCTGATGGTTCCCGCGTGATGTTGACGCGGGAGTAGGTTTCGGGACCAACGGCGCTTGATCGGGCCCCCGGGTCTGGTTGAGTGGCCGGTTAGAGCCTTTCGAGGCGTGGGCTGAAGGGGGAACATGTTCGAACGCTATACGGAAAAGGCGCGTCGCGTGATTTTCTTTGCGCGATATGAAGCGAGTCAGTTTGGGTCGCCTTACATCGAGACTGAGCATCTGCTGCTTGGTCTTCTGCGTGAGGACAAGGCTTTGACGAACCGTTTTCTACGGTCACACCAGTCGGTGGAATCCATTCGGAAGCAGATTGAAGGGCACACGACGATCCGCGAGAAGGTTTCGACCTCGGTCGATCTTCCGCTGTCGAACGAGTGCAAACGGGTCCTGGCCTATGCGGCAGAGGAAGCGGAACGGCTTTCGCATAAGCATATTGGCACAGAGCACTTGCTGCTCGGATTACTGCGGGAAGAAAAGTGCTTTGCGGCGGAGATTCTGCAGGAGCGCGGGCTGAGGCTGCCGGCGATCCGTGAAGAGCTTCAACGCACCACCCAGGAGAAAGCCCCTGCGGCGCCGGGGTCCAGTGGAAAGACTGCGCGTGGCGAGCAGTCGATGCTGGCGGAGTTTTCACGGGATCTGACCCAGTCGGCGATGGATCAGCAGCTGGATCCGTTGGTTGGACGGGATACCGAGGTCGATCGGGTGATCCAGATCCTGTGCCGGCGGACGAAGAACAACCCCGTGCTGATCGGTGAACCGGGAGTCGGCAAGACGGCCATCGTCGAAGGACTGGCGCAGAAGATCGCGGACGGCGAAGTGCCATCCTTCCTGGCGGATAAGCGGGTTCTGGCGCTGGACCTCTCGCTGATCGTCGCGGGAACCAAGTATCGCGGGCAGTTCGAAGAGCGGCTCAAGACCATCATGAAGGAGTTGATGGAGAATCAGAACTCCATCGTGTTCATCGATGAGCTTCATACACTGGTTGGAGCAGGGTCGGCGGAGGGTTCGCTCGATGCGGCGAACATCCTGAAGCCGGCACTCTCGCGTGGAGAGATCCAGTGCATCGGGGCGACCACGCCAGCCGAATACCGGAAGTCGATCGAGAAGGATCGCTCGCTCGAACGGCGGTTCCAGGCGGTCAAGGTTCCACCTCCCAACGAGGAGGATGCGATCAAGATCATCATGGGAATCAAGGACAAGTACGAGAAGTTCCACGCTGTGAGCTACACGGATGAGGCGATCAACTACTCGGTGTCGCACTCTTCGCGGTACATTCCGGACCGCTTCCTCCCGGACAAGGCGATCGACCTGATCGACGAGGCCGGAGCGCGCGTCAAGCTGCGGCAGACCTCCCTTCCCGAGGAGCTGACGGAGGTTCAGAAGCGCATTAAGTTCATCGTCCATCGCATGGAGAATGCGATCGCGAATCACGAGTTCGAGAAGGCTCGTTTCTACTCGGATGAGGAGCGGAAGGAACGGGAGAATCTGCGGTCGCTGCGGGACAAGTACCATCTTGATGATTCTTCCGCCGGAATTGTGACCAAGGAAGACATCGAGGACGTGGTCAGCCGCTGGACGGGCGTTCCCATCACGTCGATCAAGGAGGAAGAGACGCAGAAGCTGATGCGGGTCGAAGAAGAGCTGCATAAGCGGGTGATCTCGCAGGATAAGGCGATCTCCGCCTTGTCTCGTGCGATCCGCCGGTCTCGCGCTGGTTTGAAGAATCCGGCCAGGCCGATCGGGAGCTTCCTGTTCCTGGGACCGACGGGTGTTGGCAAGACGGAGATGGCGCGGACGCTGGCGCAGTTCCTCTTCGGCTCCGAGAAGTCGATGATCCGGTTCGACATGTCGGAGTTCATGGAGAAGCATTCGGTGTCGAAGCTGATCGGTTCGCCTCCGGGGTATGTCGGATACGAGGAGGGTGGACAGTTGACCGAACGGGTCAAGCGGAATCCCTACTCCGTCGTGCTGCTGGACGAGGTGGAGAAGGCTCATCCGGACGTCTTCAACCTGCTGCTGCAGGTGTTTGAGGACGGCCAGTTGACCGATGGTCTCGGAAACACCGTCGACTTCAAGAACACCATCATCGTCATGACCTCGAACATCGGGGCCAAGCACCTGATGAAGCGCGAAGGTCTTGGATTCCAGTCGAGCAAGGACGAGATCGTGCTCGAAAAGATGCAGGAGATGGTGATGGGCGAGGTCAAACGGACCTTCAACCCGGAGTTCCTGAATCGTCTCGATGAAGTGATCGTCTTCACCTCGCTGTCGGAGAGCGACCTGATGCAGATCCTCGAACTCTTGGTGCAGTCGCTGAACGTGAACCTGGTGCACAAGGCAATCACGATCTCGGTGACGGACGAGGCGAAGCGCTGGATCCTGGCCAAGACCGTCGCGGATCGGAGCTACGGTGCGAGGCCCCTGCGCAGAGCCCTGCAGCGGTACATCGAAGATCCGTTGTCGGAGGCGCTGATCTCAGGCGGTCTGGTGCAACGTCCAGCCTTCCTCGAGGTGTATACAGACAACAATCAGCTCTTCTACCGTCCGATTTCGTCCGATGGCGAGGAGAAGATGGCTGGTCTTGCGTTGACGACGGTCTAACCGGTGAATGATCGAAACTCGGTGCCCCAGCCTTCGGGCTGGGGCTTCCGTATATCTGGGGGCAATTATTGCGGGGTCTAGACTAGGGGATGGGGGATCTATGGATCGGCGTCAGTTTTCATGGCTTTTGCCAGCGGCGGTATGGTCGGGTGGGGCGGGGGTGGCCCAGGCGGGCGCTGCTCCGGGACAACTGGAGTCGGGAGTCTATCCGGCGAAGGCGGAGCATGTGGCGGGAGAGAAGCGGACCTCGCAGGCATTTTTGACTGGGATGTTGAACGCCGGGCTCAGGCTGGAGGCGCATGAGAGTGTGTTGCAGCCGGGGGCGCCCCCAGAGGAGACGCGGAAGCATCTGCATAGCGAGATCTGGTTCATGAAAGCGGGTACCGCAGAGCTCTGGGTCGATGGCGTCTCGCACACGATGAAGGCTGGGGACATGGGCCTGGTGGTCGCGGGCGGGATGCACTATGTGAAGAACATCGGGGAGGTGCCGGTGTCCTATTTCGTGCTCGCGGTCGGACCTCCGGAGTAGGATCCGGAATCGGGCAGGGATTATCGATGTCCCCCGCCACGATCGGGCTGGAAAGTCCCTTGTTCGAATCCCAAGGCCCGGACCTGGGCGAGAAAGTCAGGGTGCCTGGAAAGTCTTCCGCGTTAGCCGAGTTTGTCGGTCAGGCGACTGGTAGCGCCGCTGACAGCCGCAGAGACCGCGGCGGAGGCGTTGCTGGCGTTTTCGGAGAAGGTCTTGCTTGCATGGCGGAGGGTGGATGCTACAGCGTCTCCGGCCTCTTCGAGAACATCTTCGACCTGCCGGCGGGTGCGCTCAATGACGGCCAGGGATTCGTGGTTGATGTGTTCGGCTTGATCGCGGAGGTAGATTGCGGCATCGCTGAGGCGGTCGCCTGCCTGATCGACTCCGTCGCGGATGCGCCTACGGGTCTCTTCGCCGCTGAGCGGGGTGTAGAGAAGGGCGACGACGGCACCGGCGGTGAGGCCGGTGAGGAACGCAATCGCTTGGTATCTCGGCTTCATGGATGGACCTCTTTCCGCCGGGCGGATACGGTTTCTGCGCACCGCGCGGCTGCTTGGCATTCTGATTCGGAGGTGGAGGGAATGGTTGGTTGGGGCGGTGGACTTACTCGGCGAAGGCGGGTGGGGGTGGGAGGCCGGCAAGTTTGCGGGCGCGGAGGAAGACGGCAGCGAACATCCCTTCGTCGAGTCGACCGGTATTCGTGTTGCGGAGTGAAGGGTGATAGGACGCGAGGAGGTGGAGGCCGTTGGGCAGGAGGTATTCCGCGTGATGTGCGAATCGGTAGGCCGATTTGCGGGGGATCACCTCCCTGCCGTGGAGATGGGTGAGGTACCCGTCGAAGGCGATCTTACCGAGGCAGACGACCACCTGTACTCGGCGGAGGAGGTCGATCTCGGCGGCGAGGTGCGAGGAACAGTTGCGAATCTCCTGGGGAAAGGGCTTATCGCCAGGTGGGGCGCAGCGGACGACGGAGGCGATCCAGGCGTCCTGAAGGACAAGGCCGTCGGTACGGGATACGCCGCGGGGCTGGTTGGCGAAGCCGAGCTGATGGAGGATGGGATACATGAAGTAGCCGGCGCCGTCTCCGGTGAAAGGGCGGCCTGTACGGTTGGCTCCGTGAGCTCCGGGGGCGAGCCCGAGGATGAGAACACGGGCGGCAGGATCTCCGAATCCGGGGACGGGTCGCGACCAGTAGATCTCGTCCATGTAGGCGCGCCGGCGCACCTCTCCGATGCGCTGGCAGTAGGCGCGGAGGCGCGGACAGCGTTCGCAGGCGATGATCTGGTTCCGCACGGCCTCGCGGGCGCGGACTCCGGGGAGGCGTGGCTGCACTTGACCAACGGGTTGCACCAGGGACGGCATGACTCTGATGATAGGGAGTTTGTGGCCGGGAGCAAAGACCGGGGTGCATGCGGCGGCAGTAGAATGGGTGCTAAGGGACCTCTATACTGTACTGAATCATGCCCGTGACCTTTGAAGGAAGGAAAGTGTGTTGGTTTAGCCGTGGACGGGCCTAGAGGTAGGACCACTCGGTAGATTTCTTCTCATGAAGTGGTCCGTTTTGCACCATTTTGAGTGCATGGCGGTAATCGTGGTTTTCTAAAGGGGTTATGGGCGGCGGTCGTTGAATTGCCAATGTTTCACCAGAGACTTTTCGATGGGCAGAACGTGGGCCGTTGCGCGGAAAAACTGGACAGAAACCGTATTGTGCGAAAGTGGTATGGTGCGGCTTCGATAATCGGACTGTCTGACTGTCCGGAGGTCAACATGGCCGACTTGATCAGAGATTCCCTAACGCAGCGATGACGAGGCGACACTGTATTGGAAGATGCTAGGCTCAGCGTGATGTATTGGAAGCTTTTCGTCCGGCGTATCGAAGAGTGGGGCGTTTCGGGGAAGAGGTTGATGCGATCCGGCACGATGACGGGCCTGTCGATCGGGCTGCTGGTGTTGGGGTCGGTGCTGGCGTATCTGGAGCACGGGCGGGGCAATATTCAAAAACTGAAACAGCACCTGCGGAGCCCGACGCCCGAGGTGTCGCAACCCAGACCCGGCGGGGAAGATGCGATTGTTCTGACGCGGTCGCGGGTTCCGGGCGGGGTGATGCCGGAGTTTCTGTCGGCGACGCTGCTTCCGGGGCGGGGGATGGATCTTCTGCAGTTGACGGCGTATCTTCCGGAGAAGGGAGAGGTCAACCTGCTCGATTCGTCTGACCTGGACACTGCGGCAAAGAGGATGAGTGGAGTGAACGAGGATGCGGCGGGGCAAGCGAGCCTGACGCAGGGTGGCCCGGTGCTGGTTCCGTGGGCTGGGCAGCTCTCGGGTTTGGTTTCGCACGACGGTAAGAGCATTTCAGTGCCGTGGCAGGGGAAGAACTTCAACCTTCCGGCAAATACCGTGGAGACTCCCACGCCGGCGGCGTTCGGGGGACTGCTGCTGAAAACTCCGGCCACGAATGTGAGCGTGGACACACTGGCGGATGAGCAGACGGCGACGGCGACGTTCGCTGCGACAGACTTTGAGGGGCGCTGGCCTTCCCAGTCGGAGACCAAGGTTGCGGTGCTTCTGGGCGGGCGCACCCTTGGGCTGACGGTGGACGTCAAGAATGTGGGCGATCAGCCGATGCCGGTTGGGATCGGATGGGCACCGCGATTTCTGATTCCGAGCGGAGATCGCGGGCAGGCGATGCTCCACATCCCGGCTGCGCAGCGGACTGTTCAGCCGGGTGCACACGGGGTAGGAACCGAGCCTATGGCCTATGTGGCCGGAACACCGTATGACTTTACGGCGAGGGGCGGGGTGACTCTGCGGAATATTTCGCTGAACGACACCTTCGTCCATCTGAAGGCGCCCTTCGACCAGGCTCCGGTGGTGGAGTTGCGGGATCCGGCGGCAAAGTTCGGCTACCGGATGACGCTCGTGTCGCAGACGACCAGGGCGGTGCATGTTTTCTCGCCAGCCGGGGCCGATTTTGTGTCGATTTCGCCGCAGACAAACCTTGACGATCCGTTTGGGCGCCGGTGGGGTTCGGGCGAGGATACCGGAATGGTCATCGCGCAGCCGGGGCAGACGGTGCACTGGGAGATCAGAGTGGAACTGTTCGCGCTGACGGATGCGGCTACATCGCCATTTTAGGCGGCTGGCGGTTTGACCCTCCACGCGGAACACTCGTAGAGTGGTAGTGGGACGCCTGCCGTGGGCGCCTCCCCGTAACCCTCTGGGATCGCGTCTTCTTGCTGGCACGCAGGTGCGGCGTCGAGGTCTCTTTCCACCGGGGCCGGATGGGGAGCAATGCGATGCGGCAGAACATGAGATTCCCTGGAAGGCACTGCATTGACCCCCATTGAGACAACGGATGCGAACGATCTGGCTGAGCACACGCCAACAGTAGAGACACAGGAAGCACTGACGCATGAAGGGCATGACCACGCGGGACATGACCACAGCGGACACCAGCATGGTGGTCCGGCGCTGAACCCTGAGCTGATGCGGGAGATCTCCGTCGAGGTTCCGGCCGAAGATGTCTCCAAGCAGTTCAACGTCGTCACCAAGCGGTACCAGAAACTGGCACGGATTCCTGGATTCCGGGTCGGCAAGGTTCCGGAGACAGTGATCCGGTCGAAGTTCATGAAGGAGATTCGGCAGGAAGTGTTGGACGGAATGGTGTCGGACCGGTTCCGGCAGGCGATTGAGGAGTCGAATCTACAGCCGGTCTCGCAGCCACAGGTGGTAGATCTGAACCTGTTCGATGGCCAGCCGTTGCGCTTCAAAGCAGCGTTCGAGGTGCTTCCGGAGATCGACCTGACCGGGTATGACGCGGTGCGTGCGACGCGCCCGGCCTCCGACCTGACCGATGAGGAATATACGGCCGAGCTGGAACGGGCGTTGGAGCCACATGCCACCGTGGAACCGGTCGACGAGTCGAGACCGCTGGTCGATGGAGACTGGGCTGAGATCGGGTTTGTGGGAAAGATGAAGGAACTGGCGCTGACGGTCGGCGAAGACGGGGTAGAGAACGAGTCGACGACAGAGCCAATCACCGGGGAAGATGTGCTGATTGAGATTGGCGGGAAGAACACGCTGGGCGCCTTCAACGATGCGCTGCGCGGCGCGACTCCGGGGCAGGAGCTGGAGTTCGAGGTGACGTATCCGGCGGAGTTTGGCGAGCCTCGGCTGGCGGGGCAGACCGTGGCCTACGACGTAACCGTCAAGGCAATCAAGAAGAAGACCTTCCCGGAACGGGACGCGGAGTTTGCCAAGCAGTTGGGCAACTACGAAGACTGGGCCCAGTTCGAGACGGAGCTTCGGGAGCGGAGCGCTTTCCGCAAAAAGGACACGCTGGAGAACCGGGCCAAGGAAACGATGCTCGAGGAGTTGATCGGGCGCTTCAACTTCCCGGTTCCGGAGACGTTTGTCCAACAGCAGATTGACGCGCGTCTGGATCGCGGGCTGCGCGCGCTGGCTCAGCAGGGGATGAAGGCCGACGAGATGCGGAAGCTGGACTTCAACCGCCTGCGGGAGGCGCAGCGGGACCAGGCAGTGAACGAGGTAAAGGCGTCGCTGATCCTGGACAAGATCGCCGAAGCCGAAGGCGTGACCGTGAGCGATGACGATCTGAATCGGGAGCTGCTGATGATGTCGATCCAGGCGCGGGAGCCGCTGGAGTCTCTGCGGGAACGGCTGCAGAAGGACGGCGGAATCGACCGGATGCGGGAGCAGATGCGACGGGAGAAGACGGGCGACGTGCTGTTCGAAAAGCTCGCTTCGTAGGGCGGGCCCGGGACTTCGGACCCAGGGTTCAGCGTGTGACATAACGGTTTCGAGAAGAGAGAGAGCGCAATGGGATACATGCCTTTTGTAGTCGAGCAGACGAGCCGCGGTGAGCGGAGCTATGACATCTACAGCCGTCTGCTGCGGGACAACATCATCTTCCTGGGCACGCCGATCGACGACAACGTTGCCAATGTGATCATTGCGCAGATGTTGTTTCTGACCAGCGAGGATCCGGAGAAGGATATCCAGCTTTACATCAATTCTCCAGGTGGATCGATCACGGCGGGGCTCGCGATCTATGACACGATGCAGTACATCAAGAACAACGTGATGACGTTTTGCATCGGGCAGGCGGCGTCGATGGGCGCGTTTCTGTTGATGGCGGGAGAGAAGGGGAAGCGGTTCGCGCTGCCCAACTCGCGGATTCTGATCCACCAGCCCTCGATGGGCGGGTTGAGCGGACAGGCGACCGACATCGACATTCATGCGCGGGAGATCCTTCGGATTCGCGAGATTACGAACACGTTGATGTCCAAGAGCACGGGCCAGTCGCTGGCGCAGATCGAGCGGGACGTGGAGCGCGACTTCATCATGACGGCACCGCAGGCGCGGGAGTATGGGATCATCGACGACATCATCGATCGGCCTCGGACGTAGGGAAGTTTTTTGAAGGGACAGAGGCTCCGCTGATGGCGGGGCCTTTTGTCTTTCCCGGTCCGACCATGCATTGGTTACCTCAGGGGTGCGAAATCTGCTTTCGACGCTAAAGGGGTGTAAACTCGAACAAGATTTTGCTGCTGGAAGACAGGAGTTGCTGTGCCTATGAAGACCTCTCGGGGATCCGACGAATCGTTACGCTGCTCTTTTTGCCACAAGTCACAGGACGCGGTGGCGAAGCTGATCTCGTCTCCCTCGGACTATCCGCGGGCCTACATCTGCGATGAGTGCGTCGCGGTATGCAACTCGATCCTCGAGGATGACCGTACAGAGGCCGCTCCGGGTGCTCCACCGGCGCAGCTTCCGAAGCCGCAGGAGGTCAAGGCGTTCCTCGATGAGTACGTGATCGGACAGGATCAGACCAAGAAGAAGCTGGCGGTGGCGGTCTACAACCACTACAAGCGGATCCAGATGAACAAGACGCGCGGCAACGATGTGGAACTCGCGAAGTCCAACATCCTGCTGGTGGGGCCGACGGGTTCGGGCAAGACGCTGCTGGCCCAGACCATGGCGAAGATGCTGGATGTGCCGTTCGCAATTGTGGATGCGACGACTCTGACCGAGGCCGGGTATGTCGGCGAGGACGTCGAGAACATCATCCTGAAGCTGCTGCAGGCCGCCGATGGGGACGTAGCGCGGGCGCAGAGCGGGATCATCTACATCGACGAGATCGACAAGATTGGGCGTAAGGACGAAAACCCTTCGATCACCCGCGATGTCTCGGGCGAGGGTGTGCAGCAGGCGCTGCTGAAGCTTCTGGAAGGCACGGTCGCGAACGTTCCACCGCAGGGCGGGCGCAAGCATCCTCACCAGGAGTTCACGGTCGTCGATACAACGAATATCCTGTTCATCTGCGGCGGAGCCTTCGTTGGACTGGAGAAGGTGATCGCACGGCGAGTGGGCAAGAAGGCACTGGGTTTCCGTGCGCTGACGGATCCGGATGCGAAGGATGTCGATGTAACGCCGATCCGGGCACAGCGGGATGCCGAGCTTTTGCGGCAGGCGGAGCCTCAGGACCTGTTGAAGTATGGCCTGATTCCGGAGTTTGTTGGTCGCCTTCCAGTGCTGGGCATCCTCGACGAGCTGGACGAGGTGGCCCTGATCGAGATCCTGACCAAGCCGAAGAACGCAATCCTGAAGCAGTATATGAAGCTGTTCGACTATGAAGGAGTGAAGATCACCTTTACGGACGATGCGGCTCGCGAGGTGGCGCGTGAGGCACTGCAACGCAAGGTCGGGGCGCGCGGACTGCGGATGATTCTCGAAGAGCTGATGCTCGACCTGATGTACTACGTTCCCGGCAACAAGAAGGTCAAGGACCTGACGATCACAGCGGAGATGGTGAAGAAGCACAGCCTGACCCTGCCGATGCTGCTCGAAAAGGCTGGCTAACCGCGCCACGTAGCGGAGGTAGGATGAAGGCCGCCGGATGAAGATGTTGAGGCTGATTCGTCTGGCGGCTACTCTGGTGGTGTTTGCGCTGCGGGCGGGAGTGGCGCAGGTGAGCTCCGGGGAGAACGTGGCGGTCACTCCCCTGCCCCGGGCTACACCGTGGTGGGTTGAGCGGCACGCAGAGAAGGTCGCCGAGGCGAAACGGGGTGGGGTCGACCTGCTTTTTGTCGGGGACTCGATCACCCAGAACTACGAGAAGGCGGGACCTGCTCCGGACGAGGTTTTCCTGCCGATCTGGGATGAGTTTTTTGCTCCGCATCATGCGATGAACCTGGGATTCTCCGGCGACGAGACGGAGCACGTGCTGTGGCGGCTTGGGCACGGCGAGGTAGATGGACTTGCGCCTCGCGATGTGGTGGTGATGATCGGAACGAATAATACGGCGCGTGGACAGACGGCAGAGCAGGTTTCAGCCGGCGTGATCGCGGTCGTCGAAGAGATTCGGATCCGGATGCCAAATGCGCATGTTCTTCTGCTGGGGATTCTGCCATCGGGAATCTCGGCGGAGAAGTCTGCGACCGATTCCGCGGTGAATTCGGCGGTGTTTGCTCATTATGGGGGTTCGAAGGCGGTGCGAACGCTGGATCTTGCAGGGTTGTTCTTCAAGGATCGTCAGCTGGACGTGAATCTCTTCTACGATCCGAAACTTGGGCCGGGCCGGCTTCCGCTGCACCCCAACACGGTGGGGCAGCGGAAGATGGCGCAGGCTGTGGCTGAGGCGCTGCACGGCGTTCAGGCAAGGTAGATCGCCCTGATCGGACCGTAGCTCTCCGCGAGCAGATGGACAACGGATGGCGGCGTTCTGGCTTAAAGAATCTCGCGTAACCGATTCGGTCCATCGGCCGTGGGTAGAACTGTTTTGACGCCATCCACTGCTAAATTGGGCTTCCAGCTACATTGCCGGCTGGCACGCTTTACAATCACTGGAACGCCGCGATGCAGGTGTGCATCGTCGGGGAGAGTGGAACGTCTAATCTCAGGAGACCTATGACGACGCAAACTAAAGAAATTCTGAGCGGGGACGTACGAAAACTTCCCATGATGCCTATCCGCGACATGGTGATCTTTCCTCATATGATGACGCCGTTTGTCGTGGGCCGCGAATCGAGTGTGCGCGCCCTGGAAGAGGCGCTCAACGGGGATCGAAAGATCTTCCTGGCGACCCAGCATGACGCTTCGGTCGATGAGCCGAGCAAGCAGGACATCTACGAGACCGGCACCATCGGCAATATCGTGCAGAGCGTCAAGATGCCCGACGGCAACATCAAGGTCCTTGTAGAGGGTGTGGAACGGGCCCGGGCGACGGAGGTCAACGACGCGGATGGTTTCTTCGTCGCGACGCTTCAGACCGGGCTGACTCATCTGGAATCGACGCCGCAGGTGGACGCGATGGTCCAGCGGGTTCATGCGCTGTTTGAACAGTATTCGAAGCTGCAGCAATCGCTCAACCATGAGACCACCGCCGCGAATGCCCGGACGGATGAGCCCCACAAGTTGGCCGATACCATTGCGGCGAGCCTGCAGCTGACGATCGACGAGAAACAGAAGTTGCTGGACGTCTTCGATCCCGAGACCCGACTGGCCAAGGTCGCCGATGTGCTGGATGTCGCCATTGAAAAGCTGAATATGGATCGGACCATCCAGTCGCGCGTAAAGCGGCAGATGGAGAAGGCTCAGAAGGAGTACTACCTCAACGAGAAGATCAAGGCGATTCAGAAGGAGCTTGGGCGGGGCGAAAAGTCGGAGTTCGATGAACTGAAGAAGAAGATCGAAGCTGCCGGGATGCCGAAGGATGTGCTCGAAAAGTCGATGCAGGAGCTGAAGAAGCTGGAGGCGATGCCTCCGATGTCGGCCGAATCGACCGTCTCGCGCAACTACCTGGACTGGCTTCTGGCCGTGCCGTGGAAGAAGCGCTCGAAGGAGATCCGCTCGATCGAACATGCGGAACAGATCCTGAACGAAGACCACTATGGACTGGAGAAGATCAAGGAACGGATTCTCGAGTTTCTGGCTGTTCGGCAGCTCGTCAAGAATCCGAAGGGATCGATTCTCTGCTTTGTCGGGCCCCCGGGTGTTGGAAAGACCTCGCTCGGGATGTCGATCGCGAAGGCGACTGGCCGGCGGTTCGTGCGAATGTCGCTGGGTGGGGTGCGGGACGAGGCTGAAATTCGCGGACATCGCCGGACCTACATCGGAGCACTGCCTGGGCAGGTGATCCAGTCGATGAAGAAGGCGGGGACGAAGAACCCGGTCTTCATGCTGGACGAGATCGACAAGATGGCTTCGGACTTCCGAGGCGATCCAGCGAGCGCGCTCCTGGAGGTCTTGGACCCGGAACAGAATACTTCGTTCCAGGATCACTATCTCGACGTGGAGTACGATCT
This sequence comes from bacterium, assembly GCA_026225095.1. Taxonomy (GTDB): domain Bacteria; phylum Acidobacteriota; class Terriglobia; order Terriglobales; family Acidobacteriaceae; genus Edaphobacter. The sequence goes on along the minus strand of JAMFSC010000101.1, from coordinate 14,864 downwards.
GTCGCAGGTGCTCTTTGTAGCCACGGCCAATGTGCTGCACACCATTCCTGGGCCGTTGCAGGACCGCATGGAGATCCTGCGGTTGCATGGGTACACCGAGGTCGAAAAGCTCGAGATCGCGAAACAATACCTCGTAAAGAAGCAGCGTGAGGGGACGGGGCTTACCGAGGCGCAGATCTCATTTGAGGATTCGGCGCTGAAGTTGATCATCCGGGGATATACGCGGGAGGCCGGAGTTCGCAACCTGGAACGTGAGATCGGGAACGTCTGCCGGAAGGTAGCGCGGCGCGTGGTGAAGAATGGCGCGGAGCATTCGGAGACGATCACCGGGGAGAATCTGGTTGATATTCTGGGCGTCGCGAAGTTCCGCGACACCATGGTGCATGAGAAGAGCGAGGTCGGCCTGGTGACCGGGCTGGCATGGACGGAGGTTGGCGGTACGATCTTGCAGACTGAGGTCCAGGTGCTGGATGGGAAGGGCAAGCTGACAACGACCGGGCAACTTGGCGACGTCATGCAGGAGTCGGCCCAGGCTGCTTTGAGCTACATTCGGTCGCGCGCCAAGCACCTTGGTCTTGAACGGGACTTCTATCGGCATCTCGACATCCATGTCCACGTGCCGGAGGGAGCGATACCCAAGGACGGTCCGTCAGCGGGGATCACCCTGGCAACGGGGCTGGCGAGTGCGCTGACCAAGATTCCCGTGCGTCGCGATATTGCCATGACAGGCGAGATTACGCTGCGTGGCAAGGTGCTGCCGATTGGCGGCTTGAAGGAAAAGCTGCTGGCCGCGCATCGCGTCGGGATCTTCGAGGCGATTCTTCCCGAGGAGAATCGAAGAGACTATGCGGATCTGCCAGAGCTTTTGAAATCTTCAATGAAGCTGCACTTTGTTGAAGAGATGGATGAGGTGTTGCTGATCGCTCTGGAAGGAAAGCTGCCAGAGTTGGCGGAGGAGATTCCGGAAGTTCTGGAGGGCGTGGTTCCGGTAATTCCGACTCCGCGATTGCCGCAGCCGAGTGCGCATCAGTAGGAAGAGGTTGAAGCTGAAGTGGAAAGGCCGAACCCTGTTGGGTTCGGCCTTCTTACTTGCTTTGCGCCCTGTTTTAAGGACCGCGACTAGACGGCGCGGCGGCCTGAGATGAAGTGCATGATGACCGAGATAACGGCGAAGATCAGAAGTAGATGGATGAGAAAGCCGGCGCTCTTGAACATGACGAAACCACCGAGCCACGCGATGACGAGGACAACTGCAAGAATCAGAAACATGGGAACCCTTCCTTTGGTCCGGTATATCGCGCGGGGCGCGAGCCAGTACACCTACTGAGAGCAAATGGGGTGGGGTTTCGTTGCTCCGACGCGACGATTTGGTCTGGATTTGTTTTCTCGCAAGACAAAGCGCACCAGACGGGTGCGCTTTGTCGGCTGGTAGGTGTCGGACTAGCAGCCGCCGGCGATCGATGGGATCAGCATGACTTCGTCCCCATCCTGGAAGGCGTAGCCTTCACCGCCGAGGAAACGGATGTCCTCGTCGTTGACGTAGACGTTGATAAAGCGGCGGAGCTTGCCGTCTTCATCCTTGATCTGCGTTCCGAGCGCGGGGAAGGTGGTGTTAATCTCAGTGAGGAGACTGCTGAGGTCGGAGGCGGTCGAAGCGAACTGCTTCTGTCCCTCGGTGTGCCGGGTGAAGGCGGTGGGAAGCATTACTTTAAAGGGCATGGGCACCTCCTGCGAGTGCGAGTTCGAGCTCGGGGACGGCACCGTCGAGTTCCTTGAGGTAAGCGTCGAAGTCCGCAAGGCGCGGACGAATGGCGCGTGAGGCGGGATAGTGGCCGGCGAGGGCATCGGTGGTCTTGAGCCCGTTGCCGGTGATACAGACGACGGTCGTCTCGTCGGGGCGGATGCGGCCGTGGGCGTAGAGGCGCGCGGTGACGGCGGTAGTGACTCCACCGGCGGTCTCGGTGAAGATGCCCTCGGTCTCGGCAAGCTCCTGGATTCCGGAGACGATCTCGACGTCGGAGACATCTTCGGCCCATCCGCCATCGCCACGAATCATCTTGGCTGCGGCTGGTCCGTCGGCGGGGTTGCCGATAGCGAGCGAACGGGCGATGGTGTTGGGGCGCTGCGGCTCGATGAAATCGGCTCCGTTTTTGACGGCGACGGAGATGGGCGAGCATCCGGTGGCCTGGGCTCCGAAGAATTTGACCGGTTTGTCTTCGACCAGACCAAGATACACAAGCTCACGGAAGGCCTTGCGAATCTTGCGGATGAGAGAACCCCCCGCCATGGGGACGACGACGTTATCGGGCAGGCGCCAGCCGAGCTGCTCGGCGATCTCGAAGCCGACGGTCTTCGAGCCTTCCGCATAGTAGGGACGGAGATTGACGTTGACGAGGCCCCAGTTGTACTCATCGGCGATGAGCGTGCAGAGGCGATTGACGTGGTCGTAGTTCCCATCGACACGGATGAGGCGAGCGCCATAGACGAGGGTATTCAGGATCTTCGCGGGCTCGAGGTCGGCGGGGACCAGGATGCAGGCCTTGATGCCGAGCCGGGCGGCCTGGGCAGCTACGGAGTTCGCCAGGTTGCCTGTAGAGGAGCAGCCGACGGTGGTGAAGCCGAATTTCTGCGCGTTGGCCAGCGCGACCGAGACAACACGATCCTTGAACGAGAGGGTTGGGAAGCAGACGGCGTCATTCTTGACGTACAGATTCACGGCGCCGATGCGCTTTCCCAGGTTACGCGCGCGGACCAGCGGGGTAAAACCTACTGGGAGGTCAGGCTGGAAGCCTTCCGGAATGGGAAGGAGGCGAGCGTAGCGCCAGATGTTGGCCGGGCCGGCGGCGATGGACTCCCGGGTGAATTCGCCGCGGGCAGAGTCGAGGTCGTAGACAACCTCCAGGGGGGCAAGGCAGTCGGGACAGCCGGAGAGCGGGCGATTGCCAAAACGCTTGCCGCACTCATTGCACTTCAACTCATACGCGGTACAGGAATACTCCATTTGTTCTCCCAGGAGGGGAGAGGGGTAGGTCTCTGGACGTACTCTCTGGAGGAAGCTGCACGGGGACGGGAGAAAAGGGGTGCAGTCTGGAATGCGGGACTGCCTGCTCCGAATCTCATGTTCCCTGTTCCCCATCTCCCTGTCCCCTCGTTTCCGAGGTTTCAAGGGTATAAGGCTTCCAGGAGAGAGTTGACACCGGTACTAACAAGCTGTCCGGTTGTCGTGGCGTCTCAGGGCTCGTCCCTCAACCACTCTGCATGAAATTCAAATCTGCCGAAGCAGACTGGAATAGATCGTTTGTAGCATAGTTCTCAGCGGGTTGCAAGTAGCGCACGAACGTTTTTCAGGCAGCGGTGATCTGCCGTCTTCGCCCCGACTCCCATCTGTGGCGAGGGGGGGATAGCGATGTGGGGGCACAAAATCAGTGGCGGACGACGATTTCGCGAACACCATTGATGAACGCCGCAGGATCGAACTCCGTTCGGAGAACCTCATCGGGACAGTCGGTGAGGACGGCGACGCGCCAGTTGCAGACAAAGGCGACGAGCTGCGCGTGTTGGGCGGTCTTGATCTCTGAGCACAGATGCTCCGCCTCCGGGATGCCGTCGTCGCCCTCGACGTCGATGAGAACGAGATCGTAGGGCTTGGCCCAGAACATGGAAAGGCCGTCACTGGCGTTGATCGTGGAGTCCACATCAAAGCCCGAAATTCTGAGGATCTGGTCGCGCAGCGGCCTCAGCATCTCGCGCCGGCAAATATGGAGGATATGCTGATTTTGGCCTGATTGCGTGGTTGTATTCGAATTCGATGACAAGGCCCAAAGCTCCTGAAGATCTGCTTGCTGCGCGGGGGAGAGTTCTACGCCCAGGTGGCCCAAACTTCCCCTTGGCCTCTGCAATGAGATGGGTTGAATGTCCATGAAGATTCTACTAAAGGGCAACGGGACAGGTCCATATCCTTTTAGGTCTCCAGGTTATGTCGTTCAGGCAACAGGACCTTGAGTGGTCGAGCTTATGTGGTCGCTTGCAAGATGAGGCTGTTCAGCGCGCGGACCGGCGTGAGCAGGGCTTCGGGAACGTCAAAGCGGGTGTGAAGAAGATCGGGATCGTTGTAGCTAAGCCAGACGGCTCCATCCGCATCCTGCCAGGCTAGAGCCTTGATGGGCAGGTCGATCGCAGAGAGAGGCGCGGAGAGCATGATCGGCGTGCCTCCCCCGGGATTGCCGAAGATGAGGAGCTGGGTAGGGAGCATGGCGAGGTGGACCTTCTCCGCCTCCGCCGCGTGATCGACGCGGGAGAAGACAGTGATGGCCTTCTCGCGCAAGAGGAGTGCGAGCCGATCGAGGGTCTCGGTGACCGAGTAGTGGCTGGGCAGGGTGATGATTCCGGCCGCGGTTTGGATCATGAAGGCCTCTTTCCATCCCACTGCAGGAGGTGACGGGATAGGAGACAGAATACAAGCTGCGAGGTCGGTTGCGTAAGAGGCCGTTGGTCTTGAGCGCCCTGCCTTTACAGGAGGAGATCCCCGGCCTCGGAGGTGACCGCTCGGAGGAAGTCGGAATGAACCCGGACCCTGTCAACCGCGAGAACCTGAGAGGCGGGAAGGCGCAGGAGCCCAGGCAGGGTATCGAGCGCTCGCTGCAGAGATGCGGCGGCATCGGTGAATGTGCTGAAGCGGGTATCGCGGCCGACCTTGCAGACGGTGCGGAGAATGCCGACTGCACCCAGTTGCTCGAGGATGTCGGCGTCCCGGAGGATGGTACTCTCGATCGACTCGGGCGCGGCGGAGGGTTGGTGGTGGCGGATGCACTCGAGGACCAGGTCGATCTTGTCCGCTGGAAAACCAAGCTCCATGAGTATCCCGGGGGTCTTGTTGAGTGCATACACGACGTTATCCCAGCGGGCGAGGAGGTCGGGATCTTCGGGGCGATGGCCGGTAAAGACACCGAGATCGTGAAGCCAGGCGGCGGCGTAGAGGACGTCGTCGTCGGCTGCAAGATCGTGCCCTATTGTGCAGGCCAAAGCGTAGAGACGCGGCTGGTGGCCGAATTTTTCGACCGGTTTGGCCTCGCGGGCCACATAGGCAGCGAGAGCTTCGCGCCAGGTTGGAGCGGGGGGCTGCATGAGGTTAACGGAGGGAGTCGGCGAGGTCGCGGTTGCTTCCAGGATCGAGCGGGATGGCGGGCTGGATGCCAACCAGGAGGTCTTCCTTGCGCATGACCAGCGTGGTCGCGTTGAGCGAAGCAAGCTCGAAACCGTGGCCATGGGTGATGGCGTCGGTGGGGCATGCCTCGACACAATAGCCACAGAAGATGCAGCGGTTGTAGTCGATGTTGTAGACCTTCGCGTATCGCTCGGCGGAGGAGATGCGGACCTCATCCGTGTTCTCGGCGGCCTCGATGTAGATGCAGTTCGAGGGGCAGGCGGCGGCGCAGAGGAAGCAGGCAACGCACTTTTCGAGGCCGTTCTCGTCGCGTTGGAGCTGGTGCTTTCCGCGAAAGCGCTCCTGGAACTGCGCGCCGCGCATGGGGCCTTTGCCGTCGGGATAGTTTTCGACTTCGGTGGGCTTGAACATCTGCCCAAAGGTGATGGACATTCCCTTGGCGATGGCGGCGGCGTCGCGGATCATGGACATGCTTTCGAGTATACGACGGTACCCCAAGGTGGGTGGATTGGGTTAGGCTTTAGGGCATGAAAACAATTCCCACTTCCCTCTCCTGTGCGTTGGCGGCGATGTTGCTGATGGGCATGTCGCAGCATGGCCTGGGCCAGATCCCGCACGGCCCGACTGCTCCCGTAGATCATGCGAGAGGCAAGGGTGTGGCCTCGACTGCGCTGAGTGTGACGGTGGGCGGCAAGACGGTTTCGTTGACGGTCGCCGAGCTGGAAACGATGCCGCAGAAGACGGTGAACGTTCATAACTCGCATAACAAGATGGATGAAAGCTATACGGGCGTGGCGTTAACCGATGTGCTGGCCAGGGCGGGTGTTGCGGAGGGTAAGCCGCTGCTGCGGAGTTATGTGAAGGCACAGGGCACGGATGGGTACTGGGTGCTGTACTCGGGGATTGAGATCGAGGGTGCTTCGCATGGGGGTGATGTGATTGTCGCGACGACGCAGGGTGGCAAGGCGCTGGGGGAGAACGGCGCGTTTCAGCTGGTGAGTAGCGAAGACAAGAAGCCGCAGCGTTGGGTGCGGAATCTGGCTGGCGTGACGCTGGTCGCGGCGGAGTGACGGGCGCGGCGATGACGGTGCAGGAGCAGTTTGGGCAGATCGATATTTACGTCTTCGACCAGATTCTGCGGGGGAATATCGGGGCCGGGATGCGGGTGCTCGACGCGGGCTGCGGGTATGGGCGCAACCTTGTGCACCTGCTGCGGGAGGGGTGCGAAGTCTTTGCGATTGATGGAGATCCGGATGGGGTGGAGCATGTGCGGCGGCTGGCGGAGTCGCTTGGGGCGGGGCTTCCGGATACGAACTTTCGAGTCGGCGCGATTGAGCGGATGCCCTTTGTGGATGGGCTTGCGGATGTGGTGATCTGCAACTCGGTGCTGCATTTCGCCAGGAATGACGGACATTTTCGGGCGATGCTGGGGGAGCTTTGGCGGGTTTTGCGGCCGGGTGGGATGCTGTTTTGCCGGCTTGGATCGCGGATCGGGATGGATTTTGAGGGGCTTGGGGGGAATCTGTATCGGGTGGGGGATGGGTCGGCGTGGTACCTGGTGGATGAGGAGATGCTGCTGGGGCTGACGGAGGAGTTGAATGCGGTGATGGTGGACCCGCTGAAGACTACCGTCGTGCAGGACTTCCGGTGCATGACGACGTGGGTGCTGCGGAAGCGGAGAGGCTGAAAAAACGTGCGGTAGAACGTGGGCCGTTGTATGGAAAAACTGGACAGCGGTCACGTTGCAAACGTGGTGGGAGCCGCGGCTGGAGCGGGTTTTCGTGGATTGCGCACCGGATTTTTTGATTTGCGGGTTTGGCCCTTGACGTGCGCTCTGGCGATGGGCACTTTTCGGAGGCCGCCCAGAGCAGATTCGCTGAAGGTGTAGGGTTGTCGTTGGATGCCGTGGCGCTCCGGCCCACCTTAGCGACGATGAGACGTGTCGCGAAGGTGGGGCACCCAACTCTATACCAATCGGCAATCTGCTCTAACTCGATTCGGTCTCGTTCGCGACGTTGGTCAGGAGGTCGAGGGCTCCGCGTTCCTGGAGGTGGGCGGCTACGCGTTCGCCGAATTCGATGGGGTCGGCGCTGGAGCTGGCCTGGGTTTCGAGCTGGATCATGGTTTCGCCGTCGGGTGCTACGACCTGGGCGTGCATGGTGAAGCCCTCGCTGGTGGGGATGCAGAGGGCTCCGATGGGAAGCTGGCAACCTCCGCCGAGGCGGTCGAGGACTGTTCGCTCGGCTTCGACCGAGAAGCGGGTGGGGGGGTGGTTGAAGAAGGCGATGGTCTGGCGGATGTAGAGATCGCGGTCGGTCGATCCGGAGCGGGTTTCGAGGGCGAGGGCTCCCTGGCCGGGGGCGGGACACATCTCGGTGGGGTCGAAGCGCTGGTGGACCCACTCGGCGCGCTTGAGACGGTCGAGGCCGGCGGCGGCGAGGACGAGGGCTTCGCATTTGCCGGATTCGAGCTTCTTGAGGCGGGTGTCGATGTTACCGCGGATGTCGACGAAGGTAACGTCGGGGCGGAGGGCGAGGATCTGGGCCTGGCGGCGGGGGCTGGTGGTTCCGACGCGGGCTCCCGAGGGCAGGGCGTGAAGGGCCCAGAACTGCTCGCAGACGAAGACGTCGCGGGGATCGGCGCGTTTGGGGATGGCGGCGATCTCGAACTGGGGGGAGAGCCTGGTGGGAAGGTCCTTGAGCGAATGCACGGCGAGGTCGATGCGGCCGTCTTCGAGGGCTTCTTCGATCTCCTTGATGAAGATGCCTTTGCCGTCGAGACCGGGGGGCGGGACGAAGCCGGGCTGCTGCATGCGATCGCCGGTGGTTCGGATGATCTCGATCTCGGTCTGGTAGCCTGCGTCGCGGAGGGCGTAGGAGATGTGGTTGGCCTGCCAGAGTGCGAGCTGCGAACCGCGCGAGCCGATGCGGATGGGGGTCGGTGTCATGTCTTCTGAAGGATACAGGGGTGGGTCACTCTGAGGGTAGAGGAACGGGGCGAACAGGGTGTTTCGGATTCGAGTTGCCAATCATTGGTCGGATAAGGCACAATCTCGCGCGTCTCCGGTCCGACCATTTTCGGTGCTGTAAGAGTGAGTTGGACGGAGGTTTTTGAGTGGATTCGATGTTGGCGGGGAGTCTGGGCTGGGTGCAGTGGCGTTCCGGCCCACCTTAGGCGCGATGGTGCGTTGCGCCGAAGGTGGGGCACCCGACTTTGCGCCACTAGCGAATGCGGTGTGATCTGGTGTTTCATCATCTTGATTTATGGTCGGGTTCCATCATGTCTCGTGTGCGATCTACGCGTTCCGTATTGCTCTTCGGCCTGGTCTGGATTTCGGTGCTGTGCATGATGCTGGCGGGAGTTTCGCTGGCACAGATTCGTGGGGCGGGAACGGCTGCTCCGGAGCGGCCGGATGAGCCGGGGCTGTTGTTCTACCTCTCGGGCGACCAGGGGCTGACGGCGGACTATGCGGCGAATGGGAGGCCTAAGCCGAACTTTATCGAGGATGTGAAGATTCTGCCCGGGGGCAGGGTTGGGCCTTATATCCAGTGTGGGAACAACCAGTTGCTGTCGTACTGGGCTCCGGGTAACGTGTATGCGCAGCGGGGGACGCTGTCGTTCTTCTGGAGGCCGCGGGATCCGGTGGGGCCGACGCCATTTGTGGTCTTCCGGGTGGGGTATGGGGATCACTCGAGCTGGGATACGGTGTGGCTCCGGATGGACTACAACGGGCATGGATTCGACGCGTTTGTGACGGACGTGAACCTGGGCCGGACGCGGGTTTCGTTCGAGATGAACCCGTTTCCGAAGGCGGATCAGTGGACGCACCTGGCGCTGGCCTGGGATGAGAACTCCGGGATTAGATTTTATGTGAACGGAAAGATGGTGGCGCAGAAGGCTGCGACGGGGATCTTCGACGCGGCGCTTGACCAGTTCGGACCGCACTCGCGTTTGATTGGGCCGACCGGGGTGGAGTCTTCGTATAACTACGATCGCGGCGGCGATTTGGACGAGTTGAGGATCTACGACCGTGAGTTGTCGGATGGCAATATCGCGGCGCTCGCGAAGGGTGAGGCTCCGGGTGCGATTCCGCCGGTGAGTTCTTCGTTCCAGAACGCGGAGACGGAGAAGGAGTGGTGGTTCCGGTATGGGTGGAATCGGCCGGGGGACGTTCCGGAGGTGATTCATTCGTCGGAGACCGTGGTGCGGAAGGTGGAGATCCATGATGTGTACGACCTGAAGCGGTGGTGGTGGCGGGCGACGGACGGGATTCGTGAGACGACCTGGCCGGGGGTGTACAACCGGTCTACGCTGACGGGGCGGCTGGACTACTTTCAGCTTCCGGATTGGGATACTTACTCGCTCTCGGGCAAACAGTTGACGCTGCATATGCCCGATGAGACCTGGAATCATCTTGAGATCGAGGGTGGGGCGTGGGGCAACATGGTCGTGCTGGGGCATGATCCGGAGACGGCGAAGGATACCGAGACGACGTTGTTCGATCGACCGAAGGGACAGGAGCGGACGTTCTTCAGTCTGAAGACGCCTCTGACTGGGCATACGCTGCGGTTTACCAACATGGAGCAGGAGCAGCCTATTGGGGAGATTGGAGCTTATTCCGTCCATGCGGGGAGGGAGCCGGGCGGGATCGGCGTGCTGAGGTACAAGCTGACGGGGAGGGTGGAGGCGGATAATCCTTCGCTGAAGGAGACGGTGGACTGGATCGACGGGAGGTTCCCGAAGGATGAGCGGATGACGATGGTCGCGATGCCGGCCGGGGCTCCTTCGACGAAGCGGAAGACGGCGCAGAGTGGGCTGCCCATCGTTCATATCCTTATTCCGGCGGACTTTCGTGAGATCCAGGCAGATACGGGGCATGGCTACACGTATACGTGGGACAACATGCCGGGCGGGCTGGACGGGATCGCCATCGATCTGCCTGCGTTGAAGTTGAAGCCGACGCATGGGGAGTACATTCCGCTGAACATCCAGGTGAAGGATCCGCTGTGGCCGATGCGGGACATGATGGACTTCAGCTTCTCGGTGAAGCCGGGTGAGCCGCATACGCTTTGGCTGGATACGCGGGACCGCATCCTTGCGAACGACAAGAGCCTTTATCTGACGATCGCTTCGGCGAGTGGGGAGTTCGGGCCGGATGCGCTGGAGGGGGCGGAGGTGCGGCTGATCTTCAAGCCACGGAAGGAGGCGCTGCCGGAGCATGTCGCGGATCGGTTTACGCAGGTGCGGGATAACTACTCGAACATGGTCGAGGAGAATGTGACCTCGAAGAAGCTGAACCAGTTCAACCGCTACTATGCGGATATTACGGACCTGCTGCGCGTCGATCCGGAGAACAAGGAAGGGTTGAATTACTGGCATGAGCTGAACAAGGAGCAGGCGAGGCCACCGTTTGTGGCTCCGGTGGTTCCGGCGGGGACTCCGGCGTGGGCTTATCTGCAGACGATGGACCTGGGGCTGCTGAAGAAGCAGATCAACTGGTGGATCGACAACCGGCAGATCGCCAATGGGGAGTTTGGCGGGGGGATTTCGGACGACAGCGACTATATGAACTGGTGGGTGGGCACGGCGATGATGGGCGTCGATCCGGAGAAGCTGCGGCGGTCGCAGGAGCGGGTGCTGGAGGCGAGCTACACGAACGACATGTGGGAGAACGGGCTGGCGAAGGCTCAGTATGACGAGCTGCATGCCTATGAAGACGGGTTGAACATGCTGGGGCAGGCGATGCAGATGAACTTTGGGAGCCCGAAGGAGATTGAGCGGGCGATGGTCACGGCCAAACGGCTGGAGTGGCTGACGGGCGTCAACAAGGCGGGCAACCGGCTGATCAAGTCGAGCTTCTATAGCGGGACGAAGATGTCGACCGAGGGGGTTTGGGGATGGTCGAAGGCGAACTCGTTTTTTGTGGTGCATCCGGCGCTCTCGCTGGTGCTGTTCAACGGTGCTCCGGAGACGCGGAAGATGATGTTGGAGATGGCGGATGGGCTGCTGGCGCATCGGAAGATGGAGAAGAACGGGAGGTACTCGATTCGGACGACGATCAACTTCGAGAGCGATGAGGATCTGCCGACGCGGGGTGGGGCGAGCGGGCCGTGGTTCATCTTCTGGGCGGCTTATCGGTGGACGGGCGACAGGAGGTATCTGCAGCCTTTTCTGGATGAGGGCGCGCCATCGCTGCGGTCGATCAATGCGAATGCGATGGACATGATGGGGGTGCGGGATACGTGGGGAAAGGAGATGGTGAAGGCGGTTCCGGATACGCCTCCTGTCGCGCTGGAGCCGACCGAGCAACTGGCGTGGCAGGCGACCGGGGATACGCATTATCTGGAGCAGATGTACGGGACGCAGATCGAGACGGCGAACGAGCGGGCTTTCATCAATACGGAGGGCAGTCTGTGGATCGATCGCATCTACTTCGACCATACGGAACTGCAGCGGGGGAGGTTGGGTGGGGTGGCGCTGTCGCGGGGATATGTGTATCCAGGCAATGCGGTGAGCTGGAAGTTCGAGGCTCCGGGGAACGAGCAGAGCGTCGGGATCCTGATTCCGGCGTCGACGCCGGATCACATAAAGATTGTGGCTTATAACCTTGACCAGATTCCGGTGAAGGCGCGGATGACGGGGTGGGAGGTCGATCCGGGGGAGTGGGAGATGGTGCAGGGGACGCAGGATGTGGTCTCGGGGACGGTCAACGGCGCTGGTACGCGGAGGGTGGATTTCGAGAGAAGCAAGGATGTGGAGATTACCTTTCCTCCGCATCAGACTACGGTCATTGAGATGAAGTTGGTGACGAAGGGCGTCCCGTACTGGTCGCGGCCGGACCTTGGGATCGATCGTGAGGATGTGAGGGTGGATGGGGGACGGATGAAGGTCACGGTTCACTCGGTTGGATCGGTCGATGCGCAGGCCTCGACGGTGGTGCTGCGGGACAAGGATGGGAAGGTGCTGGCGCGGGCCGCGGTTCCGGCGCTGAAGGCTCCTGTCGACCTGCTGCCGAAGACGGCGATGGTGACGCTTGCGATTCCGGCGAAGGCGGATTGCAAGGGCGGAAGCGTGACGGTGGAATCGGGATCGAAGGGGGAGGTTCCGGAGATTACCGAGATGAACAATCGGGTGACTCTGGATTGAGTGCGCGGGTGAAGTCGTTGCTGGATCTGCCGATGAGGTGATGGACGGGTCGATTTGCGTGCGTATTGCATGCGTGTGGATGCGTCTATCTCTTGTTTGGAGTTCCGATGCGCAGACTTCTTTTGCTCTCCCTGGTTGCTTTTTCGTGCGTCGCCCGCGGGCAGGAACCTGCTCCGGTGAAACCACAGGAGGGAGCGGCGGCATCCTCGAAGGTGGCGCCGGCGACGGTGGCGGCGGGGAAAGAGACCGCTCCAAAGGCGAGCGATAAGAAAGAGACCGAAAAACCGAGTGCTGCGGCTCCAGGTCCAAAGCTGGTTGCGACCGCATTGCCGAAGGATAAGAAGGCAGTCACTCCGGTCAAGCATGTGGTGAAGCATGTCTCGGCCCCGAAGCATAAGGCGGCGGCGTCCTCTGCGAATGCTGCGGGCGAAGAGGGGTCGCACCATGAGGGGGAGGAGCACGCGGGCGAGGCGCACCCGGAGGGGTCGCACTGGTCTTACGAGGGGGAGAGTGGGCCGGAGTATTGGGGCAGCCTCGATAAGGCGAATTCAGCGTGTGCGGTGGGGCGGATGCAGTCGCCGATCGATCTGCAGGATGCGACGCGGATCAGTCAGCCGGAGCTGACGTTTGAGTACTATCCGGGGGAGTGGCAGATCGTGAACAACGGGCATAGCGTCCAGGTCACGGTGCCGGCGGGAAGCTTTCTGACCGTCGATGGGCATCAGTATGTGCTGGCGCAGTTCCACTTTCACCATCCCAGCGAGGAGGCGATCATGGGCAAACACTTCGACATGGTCATCCACCTGGTGCACAAGGATCGGAAGGGTAAGCTGGCGGTGGTCGCGGTGCTGCTTTCGGATGGTCTGGCGAGCAACCTGATCCAGACGCTGTGGGAGAGCATTCCGAAGGAGAAGGGGAAGACGGAGACGATTTCGAACAAGCTCGACCCGATGATGCTGCTGCCTGAATCGCGTGCGTACTATGCTTACCAGGGATCGCTGACCACTCCGCCATGTACGGAGGGGGTGCAGTGGTTTGTGCTGAAGGCGCCTTTGACGATCTCGGAGGACGAGGAGCGGGCGTTCGCGGCGCTTTATCCACACAATGTGCGGCCTCTGCAGCCTCGGTCGGGGCGGGTGCTGGAGGCTTCGAAGTAACGCACTTATTGTGAGCCGCGGTCGGTCTTGGGTGAGGCGGCGGATCGCAGGGCGGTGAGCTGCGGGTGCAGGAGCTTTGCGGTGATGGCCCGGGTGAGGGCTTCGACGGCTTCGCGCTGGGTGGGGGTCAGGTCGGCTAGTTTAGATTGGGCGCGGGTGAGTTCACCCTGGCGGATTGTTTCGGCGTTCTGTTGGAGGGCCTTGATGGCGGGGACGGCGTCGAGGGTGAGCAGGCGCTGCTGGTAGCGTTCGACCTCGCCGGAGACGATGGTCTCGGCGGCGGCGGCTTCGCGGCTGCGGTCGGCCAGGTTGGCGGTGGCGGTCTGTTGCAGATCGTCGATGTCGTAGACGAAACAGCCTTCTATCTTGTTCATCTCCGGGTCGACGTCGCGGGGGACGGCGATGTCGATGAAGAACATCGGGCGGTTGCGGCGGCGGTCGAGGAACCGGCGGCCGTGGACGCGGGTGAAGATCTTCTCGGGCGATCCGGTGGAGCTGATGACGATGTCGGCTCGGTGGGCCTGGGAGTGGAGTTCCTCGAAGGGGATGACCTCGGTGGTGCAGTGCCTTTCGCCGATGGAGGAGGCGATGGTGGCGGCGATCTTTTCGGCTCGCTCCGGGGTGCGGTTCGAGACGAGGATAGTGGCGGCTCCCTGCTGGATGAGGTGGCGGGCGGCGAGTTCGGACATCTTCCCTGCCCCGACCAGGAGGATGGTCTTGCCGGATAAGGTGCCGAATATCTTGCGGGCGAGATCTACCGCGACGGAGGCGATGGAGACGGAGGACGACCCGATCTGGGTTTCGGTGCGGACGCGTTTGGCTACGGTGAAGGCGCGCTGGAGGAGGCCGTCGAGGGTGCTGGAGACGGCTCCGACCTCGCGGGCGACGGTGTAGGACTCCTTGACCTGGCCGAGGATCTGGGGCTCGCCGACGACCATGGAGTCGAGGGAGCTGGCGACGCGGAAGAGGTGGCGGACGGCCTCGCGCTCTCGGAACTCGTAGAGGTGGGGCTGGATGGTGGCGGCGGGGACGGAGAAGTACTCGTCGAGGAAGCGGAGGAGGTCGGCCTTGGCGGTGGGCTCGCGCTCCTGGAGGGTGACCAACTCGACGCGGTTGCAGGTGGAGAGGATGAGGCCTTCGCGGACTCCGGGCTGGTGGAGCAGGGTGCGGGTGGCGTCGGCGAGGCGGCCGGCGGGGATGGCGAGGCGCTCGCGGACCTCGATGGGCGCGGTGGTGTGGTTGACGCCGAGGAGGATGAGGTTCTGGCTCATAAGTTGGAGAACCGGTGGACGGCGGAGAGGCTGTTCGCGGCCCAGACCGTGACCACGACGAAGAAGACGAAGGTGGAGAGATAGACGGCGCGGCGCCCGCGCAGGCCGGAGATGCGGCGGATGTGG
>JAMFSC010000100.1 GCA_026225095.1 bacterium | reverse complement strand
GTCGAATGTGGGCCGTTGCATGGAAAAACTGGACAGTGGGCGCTGATTCCGAAAGTGGTCTGATGTGGTGCGTTTATCGCGCGGATGAAGTCCGTCGGGGAACCCCTGAGCCGGTTCGTCGTTCGGCGCTCGATCCGGGGCCGAGGCTTTTATGTGGCTCGGGCGGCGGCTCTTGCCAGACGGGCTCGGCGTTTGAGTTCGAGGGGGCTGAACATGGTTCCGCGGCAGTTGGGGGCACCGCAGTAGCAGTCCTGGGTGGCGTCGTCGGAGTCGTAGAGGTTGTATTCGTAGGTTAGTTCTTCGCCGGCGGCGACGGGGCGGAGGGTGGAGATGTAGATGCGGCCTTCGATTTCTTCGGACTCGCAGTTGGGGTTGCAGGAGTGGTTGAAGAACATGGGGGTTCCGAAGCCGTCGATGACCATGTCGTCCTCGCCGTATCCGAACAGATAGGTGACGACGCGGTCGGCGTAGCGCTGGTCGGCTATGGCTTTGGTCATGCGGGGGCCTTCGTATTCGCAGACGCGGACTCCCTTGCGCAAGGGGCGGGTGGTGTAGCAGCCGGCGGCGTGGATGGCGGAGGAGCGAATGACGAGGGTTGGCGGCACGGGGGACCTTTCGGGGTGGCGTTCGGGTTGAGAACGGTGTGGTTCGTGCTGAGCATAACAAACTGCGGCTGGGCGGCGTCCAAGAGGGTATGGTTTGGAGAGGAGGGGCGGCGGTGCGGGAGATGCGGAGATGGGGCTTGGGCGTGGGGCTGGCCGTCCTGGCGGGGGTGGGAGCGGGTTGGGGGCAGACCGCGGGGCCTCCGGCGTGTGCGGATGGGGTGAGGTCGACGGCGGCTAAGCCCTGTGCCTCGCCGAGTGGTACGGGGAAGAGTGTTGCGGAGCAGTTTCCGTTTCCTGGAGAGAGCAAAGGGCCGGATGCACACGCGTCGGGGGCTCCGGACTCTCCTCAGCCGCAGGGGAGTGGGTCGACGGCTGACAGGTTTCCGTATCCGGGGGAGAAGAAGAGTGTGGGGGCTCCGGACGCTCCGGACGCACCGGCGGCGGATGCGGGGAGTGGCAAGGGAAGGTCGGCGGGGGACCAGTTTCCTTATCCGGGCGAGGCGAAGGGGGCTCCGGGGTCGGGAGAGAGTGGGAGCAGCAGCAGTTCGAGTGGGGGTACGAATCCGGATACCGCGGCGGGCGGGAAGCCGGGGCTGAAGGATGAGGGGACGACGGGTGAGTCGGCTCGGAGCCGGCGGAGGCGGTTGCGGCCGATGGCGCAGAAGACGCTGTCGGACGATGAGCGGGTGGATGAGGACCTGTCGGTCGCGCATTTTTACCAGCAGAGCGGGAACCTGATGGGGGCGTATCTGCGAAGCAAGGACGCGGTGAAGACCGAGCCGAACGAGCCGGATGCTCACCTCGCGCTGGCGGGAGTGGCTTTGAAGCTGGGGAAGAAGGATGAGGCGGCGGCGGAGTATGCGGCTTATCTCAAGCTGGATCCGAATGGCGAGGGTGCGAAAGGGGCGAAGAAGGCTTTGGAGAAGATGGCACAGTAGACTCATCTCGTCGGCAATCATGCCGATATAACTCCCGGTGGCAGCTTGCCACGGGAGGCAATCGATGAAGGTCGAACATCGTTACACGCTCGGGGCTGCAGTTTTCATGGTGCTGACCTCGGCGGCGTACTTGCTGCTGGGCGTGAAATAAGGGTCGCGGAAGACTGCTGCCGGCGAGGGATGAAAGATCCATCCGGGGTCCGGTTCAGCGTTGCTGACGGGGGATGGGGGGATGCGTTAGTCTCCTGCGATGCATGAGATTCTCGAAAAGCTGCGGCGTGAGCTGGCGGATGGTGTCAGTGGTCTGTCGGCGGAGCAGACGCAGATGAGGCGTGCGCCGGGGTGCTGGACGATTCAGCAGATCTTTGAACATTTACTGATGACTTATGAATCGACCGCCGGGGTGGTGGAGGCGCGGTTGGTGAAGGGGACTCCGACGAAAGGAACGCCCACGTTGCAGCAGCGGGTGGGGCAGGTGTGGGTGACGAGCCTGGGTTTGCTGCCGAAGGGACGGCAGGCTCCGGCGTCGGTGGCTCCGGCGGAGGAGTGTGGGCGGAAGATGTCCGGGGCGGAGTTGGCGGGGCGGGCGGACGAGGTGCTGTTTCCGATGGACGCAGCGCTGGCGAGCGCGGAGAGGATGTTTGGGGCGGGAACGGCATCGATCTCGCATGGCGTGCTGGGGCCGTTGAGTGTGCGCCGGTGGAGGAAGTTTCACCTGGTCCATGGGGAGCATCATCTGCGGCAGATTCTGGAGACGCGGCGGGTGGCGCGGATTTGAGGTTTGTCCTGACGGACGGACTCGCTGCGCGCGGTGCTGAAAATTCGTGACATCGATCCCGAGTTTCGTCGGCCATCCGGGGGCGGAATTCTTACTGAGTCAGGCGGTTGTATCGTCGAGCTGGGGGTGGGTGGGGTCGGAGTCGGGGTCGGCGTCGTCGATGACACGGAGGTACTTGCGCATGTAGCGGAGGGGCTCTTCGGCGATGGCGAGTTCACGGAGATGGTAGCGCCAGACGTCTTCGCGGGCGCTGCGCCGGGTGTATCCCTTGCGGGTGACGGTTCCGATGGTTCCGTCTGCTTTACGTCGCTGAAAGGTCTGGGTGGGGACCTGGAAGGTGATCTGTTCGCCGGACTTCCAGAAGTGAGACGCGAACTCATGCGAGAAGAGAAGGATGTAGTATCGGCGCTGCTCGGTGAGGGACTCGATGGCCTTGGTGACGGAGGTCCAGGGGAGGCCGAGTTTATTGACGTACCACTTGCGAAATTCGAAGCCGTTGACCCGTGCCTGTCCGATGAGGAGATGGAGGAGTTGGAATTTTGTCATGACGGAGGGTTCTGCGAAGCTGCCTTGGTGGAGTCGTCTCCTGATGTGGATGGGTTCAGGGATTGCATGGTCCGCGTCCTTGAGAATACGGTCTACGTCAAAAAGATATAGTAACGGTGGGCCGCCCGGTAGAGAGGGGTCGCACGAGAGGGACGGGATGATCAGCCGGGAGTCGAGAGGTTTGGGCAGGATGAGAGACTGGCTTCCAGCATCTGCAAAACGGAGTGCGGTGTGTCTTGGATGGGTCTGGCTGCTGCTGGGCGGATTGGCGTGGGCACAGGCTCCGATGCATACGGATCCCATGAATCTTGATCCGACGGTGCGGGCAGGCTATGACCGGTTTTATAACCTGGACTATGACGGGGCGCTGGCGTTCTTCGACAAGGTGCAGACGGCTCATCCGGACGCTCCGATGGCCTACAACTACCTGCTCATGGTGACGATCTTTCGCGAGTTGTATCACCAGGATCTGCTGGATACGACCTACTATGCGCACGATTCGTTTCTGAGTTCGAAACGAAGTGTGGCGATTCCGGACGCGACGCGGCAGAGGATCGAATCTCTGACGAACAAGGTATTGAGCCTGTGTGAGCAGAGGATCAAAGCGAACGGGCAGGATAAGGACGCTTACTTCGCGCGAGGGTATGCGCGTGGGCTTCATGCGGCGTTCATTACGCTGGCGGACCATAGCTATGCGGCGGCGGCGCGGCAGGGTTATGCGGCGAGGGGGGACAGCGAACAGGCGCTGAAGATCGATCCTCAGTATGCGGACGCGAAGATGGCGGTGGGGATTCAGCAGTTCGCGGTGGCGAGCCTGCCGAGGCTGATCCGGATGGTCGTGGGGATCGTCGGGGTGGGGGGCAACAAGGAGAAGGGGCTGGAGATGCTGCGGGAGGCGGCGGCGCATGGGGTTGCGACGAGTGTGGAGTCGCGGACGACGCTATCGTTGTTTTTGCGGCATGATGCGCGATACAAGGAGGCGCTGGCGGTGCAGCATGGGCTGGCGGAACAGTTTCCCCGCGACTACCTGTTTCGTCTGGAAGAGGCGAATCTGACGAAGGATGAAGGGAATGGACAGGGCGCGATCGCGCTCTACCGGGTCGTGCTGGAGGATGCGAAGAAGCCGGAGTATTTTGTCGATCCGCGGCTGCAACTGGCTTACTTTGGGCTGGCGGATACGCAGCGGGGTCAGAACGATGTGAAAGGTGCGGCGGAGAACTACCTGCTGGCTTCGACCCAGCCGAATTGCAGTGACTGGCTGCGGCGGCGGGCTCAGTTGAACGCGGGACAGATGCTGGATCTGCTGCATCAGCGGGACGATGCGGTGAAGCAGTACAGGATGGCGGCGGCTCCGGCGGGCGACCAGTCGCAGGCGGACCTGGCGAGGAAGTTGATCAGCCAGGCTTATACGGGGAAGTGATCGGGACACGGATTAGAATGAGACTGGGAGGGGATCATGGCTGAACAATACGCTAAGGGGACAGGGTGGTTTGCGCGGTTTGTGGCTGAGGTGGATGAGGCTCTCAAAGCTCCGAAGGGAAGGGGGCGGCTGGTGCGGCCACGGTATCCCCGGAAGATCGCCGGGGTGTGTTCGGGGCTGGCGGAATACTACGACTGGAATGTGACCTGGGTGCGGGTGGTGGCGCTGATTTTGATGCTTCCTAGTTGCTGGACGATCGCGCTGCTCTATGCGGCGGCGTGGATTTTGATTCCTGAAGGGGACTACGCATTGACGGATACGGCGGGGTCGACTCGAACTTAATGGCGGATTTGAGAACGGATGTTGTGGGGGCTCGGCCCTTTGTGTACAGGAAGAAGCGGCTGGGTTGCGGTGCGGTTGGACTGACGGAGTTGGCGGAGGAGTTCGGGACTCCGCTGTATGTGTATTCGGCGGATCAGATCCGGTATCGGTTCGGTTTGTTTCAGGCGGCGTTCGCGGGGCGGGCGCATACGATCTGCTATGCGGTGAAGGCGAACTCTTCGCTGGCGATTCTGCGTCTGCTGGGGGAGGCTGGGGCGGGATTCGATATTGTTTCGGGTGGGGAGTTGGAGCGGGTTCGGCGGGCTTCGAAGGCGGCGCTGAAGCGGGTGGTGTTTTCGGGGGTGGGGAAGCAGGTTTGGGAGATCGATGCGGCGTTGAAGGCGGGGATTCTGCTGTTCAATGTTGAGTCGGAGGCGGAGCTTTCGGTGCTGGCGGAGCGGGCGGAGGAGATGGGGGTGAGGGCTCGGTTTGCGCTGCGGGTGAATCCGGATGTGTTCGCGGAGACGCATCCTTATATCTCGACGGGGCTGCGGGAACATAAGTTCGGGATTGCGATTGGGGAGGCACGCGCCATCTATAAGAAGGCTAAGCGAATGAAGTGGCTGGATGCGGCTGGGGTGAGCGTGCATATTGGGTCGCAGATCCGGATGGTGGAGCCGTTTGGGGCGGCGTTGGAACGGGTGCTGGGGCTGGTGGGGGAGTTGCGGACGGACGGGCATGATATTCGGTATGTCGATGCGGGGGGTGGGCTGGGGATCGACTATGGGGCTTCTGACGCCTCGGATGGTGAAGGAGTTACGGCGGAGGAGCAGGTTCGGCGGTATGCGGCGGCCTTAGAGGGGGCGCTGGGTGGGGAGGGGGCGCGGCTTTTGTTGGAGCCGGGGAGGTTCCTCGTCGCGCAGGCTGGGGCGCTGGTGAGCCGGGTGCTGGTGGTGAAGAAGAATGGGGCGAAGACGTTTGTGATTACGGATGCGGGGATGAATGACCTGATTCGGCCGTCGCTCTATCAGGCTCACCATGAGATTGTTCCTGTGACGCAAGGGGCGGGGGAGGATGCGGTGGTGGATGTGGTGGGGCCGGTTTGCGAGTCGGGGGATTTTTTTGCGCGGGACCGGTCGATGGGGCGGGTGAAGGCTGGGGATCTGCTAGCGGTGCTCGACGCGGGGGCTTATGGGATGAGTCTGAGCTCGAATTACAACACGCGGGGTAGGGCGGCGGAGGTGTTGGTGGATGGGGATTCGTATGGGCTGGTGCGGCGGCGAGAGAGTTTGAAGGAGATGTTGGGGGCGGAGATCCTCGCTTAGTCTCGCTTGTCTCAGTGGGTCGGCTACGTGGTGGGCGATGTCAGTCGATGAGGCTGAAGGATTGATGTTCGCTCTCGTTGCCGAGGGTCGCGGTGGGAGAGGATGCTAATACACGTCTCCAACTCCAAACATGAAGGCGTCCAGCGATTCCAAGGGGCTGAAGCCGTACTCGCCATTCTGTAAGATCTGCCTAGGTGTAAGCATAAAGCAGCCGGTTTCAGAAACGCGGATCGCAATCGGAAGCTCGGACTCTGAGAGTACAGTCTTTGATCCACCTATCCACATATTGGTCTTGGAGATGGTGACTGTGCGGGTACTCCCTTCGGATTTGAACCTGAACAGCTTGTAACGGGTAGGGTCAACGCCGCACACCTGGAACACCTGGGCGTGATCGGCCCTCATGCGAATCGCGGCATGCGCTCCCTTCACCTTTGCTACGTAAGTGCTTCGTCCACTTTGAGGTGCGGACTCTTTGTCTAGGGGTTTGAAGCTAGCCCCGTCTTCGTAGTAAACGATGCCGACCTCTTTGTGTGCATCGGAGCCTTGTGCCCATAGCAAACTCGAGAGTGACGGCATAAAAGTGGCTATCATGAGCGCAATTATTGTCTTGGTTCCACTAACCATGAATGATCCTCCCGACCCTTTCGACCCGTTATAAAGCCATCCTAACTCAGACGATTGCTCGAGCGAGGCAGGTGCTACGGGCATGACGCGAAGGGAATCACCGGAAAGTGGTTTGTCCGTGACTTTCTCCGTTCCCGTCGTCCATTGCGACTGCTTCCGCATTCAAAATGTTGAGAGTCGGTGAGGGGTAATCTTGGCCGTCGAGTATGTGTCGGGTCCCAGGTTCGAGGGATCCCTGCGGGCATCGAACACCGCTTGATGGTCCTTTGGCGTGCTAAAATCGCAAGGTTGTGATGCCGTGTGCGTCACTGTTTTCACAGACTTTCACGGTTGCGG
>JAMFSC010000099.1 GCA_026225095.1 bacterium | reverse complement strand
CGTGCCGCGCAGCCCGCGGGGGGGGGTGCCCCCTGGGGCCCCAACCGGTCGGCCGTGCCCCCCTGCGGCCGCCCCTGCCTCCGGTTTATACACTTCACGACGGCACCGCTCCACGCGTAGTGGGTACTTGCCGTGCAGTTATACTCGAGGGTGCGATGAGTGATGAGATTCTGAATAGTACAGACGGCGCCGGGCCAGCAAAGCAGACGATGGACATTGGCGAGATTATGGCGCTGCTGCCGCATCGGTATCCCTTTCTGCTGATCGACCGCGTACTCGAGATGGAGCGCAAGCAGCGGATCGTTGCGATCAAGAATGTGACGATCAATGAGCCGCACTTTCAAGGGCACTTTCCGGACTATCCGATTATGCCCGGGGTGTTGATGGTCGAGGCGATTGCGCAGACGGGTGGGGCGCTGCTGTTGACGGAGATTCCGGATCGGGATCAGAAGCTGATGGTCTTTACAGGGATCGAGGAGGCTCGGTTTCGACGGCCGGTGACGCCGGGGGATCAGTTGCGGATTGAAGTCACGGTGATGCAGTGGCGGAGCCGGGCGGTGAAGATGAAGGGCGTGATCACGGTCGAGGGCAAGCTGGTTTGCGATGCGGTGGTGATGTGCCAGGTGGTGCCTCGGGTGATGAAGAAAGCCCCCGCTTCCTCCACGTCGGAGACAACGGTCGCGGGAACGGAGACGGCTTGAGCGCGGAGATTCATCCTTTGGCGATCGTTGCGGCTGGGGCCACGGTTCCGGACTCCTGTTCGATTGGACCCTTCTGCACGGTGGGTGCGGATGTGGTGCTGGGTGAAGGATGCAGGCTGGTTTCGCATGTTGTCATCGATGGGCACACGACGTTAGGTGCGCGGAATACGGTTTATCCGTTTACGAGCCTGGGGTGCTCGCCGCAGGATCTGAAGTATGCGGGGGAGCCGACGCGGCTGGTGATGGGGGATGACAATGTGGTGCGGGAGTCGGTGACGATCTCGCGGGGGACTGCGGGTGGGGGTGGGGTGACTACGGTTGGGTCGGGGTGTTTGATCATGGCGTATACGCATATCGGGCATGACTCGCACATCGGGGATGGGTGCATCCTGGCGAATGCGGCTACGCTGGCGGGGCATGTGACCGTTGAGGACTATGCGGTGGTGGGGGCGCTTTGTCCGGTGCATCAGTTCTGCCGGATTGGGCGGTATAGCTATATTGGTGGGGGGACGACGATTACGCAGGATGTGCTGCCTTACTCGCTGACTTCGATTGAGCGGAATAACCATGCTTATGGATTGAATAAGGTGGGGTTGGAGCGGCGGGGGTTTACGGCGGGGCAGATGAAGGAGTTGCGCTCGGCGTATCAGTTGCTGGTGCGGGGGAAGAAGAATGTGTCGCAGGGGCTGGAGGAGCTGCGGGGTCGGATCGCGGCGGGGGAGGCGGGGGAACATGTGCGGTACCTGGTGGACTTTGTCGCGGCCAGTGGGCGTGGCGTGATCCGCTAGGAACTTAGGAACTTGATTCCGAGGGCGATGAGTAGTATCCCCGCAATGATGAAAACTGTACGCCCGGAACGTGTCGAACTCTCGCGATTGAATGACGTCATTGCATCGGAGTCACCAATATAGAACCGTCCACCGCGCACACCAAGGATGACGCCGATTGCCCCAAGGATAATGAACACGAGTCCCATCGGTGATTCCTCAAAATTCACGTCGTCTTGATTATAGGGAGATGGATGCCAACGATTCTCCGGGTGGGGCAGTATCGGATCTTCTTCTACTCCGATGAAGGCAACGAGCCGACGCATGCGCATATCGAGTCGGCGGAAAAGCGCGCCAAGTTCTGGCTGGTTCCCATAGAATTGACATGGAATGACGGCTACCGGTCGGGCGAGTTGAAAGAGATTGAAGCGATTCTCAACGAGCACCTGAGCACTCTGGTGAGGGAATGGAATGACTACTTCAGGGTTTGATCCGGAGCTTGTGCCGTTGGATGTGAGCGTGGATGACGCGATGATTCGCGTGAGGTTCAGCGGTGGGCTTGAACTGGCTACGCCGGTGTCCCGGTTTCCGCGATTGGCGCAGGCTACTCCGGAGCAGAGGAGAGTTTGGCGGCTGGTCGGGAGAGGCGATGGGATTCATTGGCCAGAGGTGGACGAGGATATCTCGGTGCGTGGACTCTTCGCGGGGGTGCGGCCGGTGTCGAGGTCGGCGATGGAGGAGGTTCCGGCGTTGATCGGGGATCTTCTACGGGCGACCGATCGGTTGAACACGATGTTTCAAGGACGGCCCTTTACTCCGGATGGACACCTAGTGGGGAGTATCGGGGAGGTTGTCGCGGAGTATGTGTATGGGTTGAGGCTTGAGCCATGCAGCACTCCGCGGATCGATGCTCGGACGAAGGATGGTCGGACGGTGCAGATCAAGTTGACGGGGGAGAAGGGGACTTCGTACGGGATTCGGTGGTCGAGTGGGGACGTGGTCGAGGCTCCGGAGTTGCTGATCTGTCTGAAGCTGACGCGGATGGGCTTTGAAGAAATCTATAACGGTCCTTTTCCAGTGGCCTTGCTTCAGGGTAGGAAAGACCAGAGCAATGGGCAGGTGAGTGTGGCGGTGAAGGGACTGCGAGAGTTGAATCCGCGTACGCTGCCGCTGGAACAGAGATTCGAAACTATCAACCGGTGGTTTGCGCGGCAGCTCTCTCATGTCGCCTAAGCTTGGGTTGATTGCGGGGAATGGGCGGTTTCCTTTTCTGTTGCTGGAGGCGGCGCGGGCGCATGGGTTGACGGTGGTCGTCGCGGCGATCAAGGAAGAGACGGATCCCGAGATGGATGTGCGGGCGGCCAAGGATGACGGCGTGCGGGTGCATTGGCTTTCGCTGGGGGAGCTCTCGAAGCTGATCGAGATGTTTCAGCGGGAGGGGGTGGGGCGGGCGGTGATGGCGGGGCAGGTAAGGCATAAGCAGATCTTCTCTTCGATCAGGCCGGACTGGCGGCTGGCGAAGCTGCTGCTGAATCTGCGGACGCGGAATACGGATATGCTGCTGGGGGCGATTGCGAAGGTGCTCGGGGATGAAGGGATTGAGCTGATCAGCTCTACCGCTTATTTGGAACCGCTGCTGGCGAAGGCTGGGATGTTGAGTGGGCGGGGGCCTACGGAGGATGAGCGGAAGGATATGGAGTATGGGCGGAGGGTGGCGCTGGGGGTCGCGGGCTGGGACCTGGGACAGACGGTGGTGATTGCGGCGCAGGCTTGTGTGGCGGTCGAAGCAATGGAGGGGACCGATGCGACGATTGAGCGGGCGGGGCGGTTGTTGCGGCGGGAGGGAGAGGAGGAAGCGCTGCTGGGGAGTGGGCTGACGGTGGTGAAGGTGGCGAAGCCGAATCAGGATATGCGGTTCGATGTGCCGGTGGTGGGGGTGGCGACGATTCGGGCGATGGCGGCGGCGGGGGCTACGTGTCTTTGTGTCGAGGCGGGGAGGACGCTGCTGTTCGATCCGGCGGGGGTGATCGCGGAGGCGGATGCGGCGGGGATCGCGGTGGTGGGGATGGAAGGCGGGCGTGACAAACGGTCGGACGAGGAGGCGTAGTATTGCCTTGCGTGACCTGGGCCTGCCGGCACGCTCATAAAAGGAGAATGGCGATGAAGCTCAATGGGATTTGGATGAAGACGCTGGGGATCGTAGCGGTGGCGGCCGCGGTTGGGGTTGCCGGGTTTGGGATGAAGGCGCGCGCGGCGGGAACGGAGGTAGTGCAGGCGGGCTCTGTGGCGCCGAACTTCACGCTGCCATCGCAGGAAGACAAGCCGGTTTCGCTGACGGACTATAAAGGCAAGTGGGTTGTGCTTTACTTCTATCCGAAGGACCAGACGACCGGGTGCACGATCGAAGCGCATAACTTCCAGCGGGACATGGCGAAGTACGATGCGGCGAATGCGGTGGTGCTGGGCGTGTCGCTGGATACCGTGGAAGGACACAAGGCGTGGTGCTCGAAGGATACGTTCAGCTTCAAGCTGCTGGCGGACCCGGAGCACAAGGTGGTCGATCAGTATGGGGTTCCGGTGAAGGTGATGGGGGCGAACAAGTTCGCGAATCGCGAGACGTTCCTGATCAGCCCGGCGGGCAAGGTGGTGAAGGTCTGGCCGGATGTGAAGGTGGGGAACCATAGCGACGAGGTTCTGGCCGAGATCGCGGAGCAGAGCAAGTAAGAGCTGGATTGGATCGACGAAAAGAAGGGCCCGGCACCTCATAGGAGAGCCGGGCCCCCTGTGTTTCTGTAGGAGGGTGATCGATCCGCGTGGCCTGGGGAGGCTAGCTCTTGGCGGCGGTCTTCTTGGCGGTGGTCTTCTTGGCGGCAGTCTTCTTGGCTGCAGTCTTCTTGGCCGCTGTCTTCTTTGCCGGGGCTGCTGTCTTCTTGGCGGGAGCCGCCGTCTTCTTGGCCGCGGTTTTCTTTGCCGGAGCCTTCTTGGCTACCGTCTTCTTCGCCGGAGCCGCCGTCTTCGTCGCTGCTTTCTTCGTTGCCAAGGGAGTACCTCTCGTGATGAATTTTTTGCTGACGGTGCTCGTGGTGCCGGCCGCCTTCTTAGGAGCAACCCGACCGCCGCGCTGAGCACTCAACTTCTTCGCGGCAGATGTGGATGTGGATTTGGTGGCGGCCTTCTTGACGGCCACGCCCTTCTTGGCCGGGATAGCCTTGACGGATGCGCTCTTCTTGAGGGGAGCGGTCTTCTTCAGCGATACGGACTTCTTGAGCGATGCGGTCTTCTTGAGGGGAGCGGTCTTCTTTGCGGTGGTCTTCTTTGCGGTGACTGACTTTTTCAAGGGGGCTACTTTCTTTGCAGGTACGGTGCTGGTGAGGGACGCGGTCTTCCTGGAAGGCGTGGTCTTTTTGAGGGGAGCCGATTTCTTGAGGGGCGCGGACTTCTTGAGGGGCGCCACCTTCTTGAGCGGGGTGGGTGGAGTGGGCGCCGTCTTTTTGGCAACAGCCCTGGAGACGGTCTTTTTCGCCGCAACCGCAGTCCTGGTGGCTGCGGACTTCTTAGCCGCGGACTTCTTCGCGGGAACATCGGGGGTGGCCGGGGCTACGGGAGCGACCGGTGTGATGGCCTTGGCGGGAACGGTCTTCTTCGCGGGCGCGGCTGCCTTCTTCGCTGCGACCTTGGCCGGCGTCTTCTTTGCGGCGCGCTTGCTGGAAGGCAGGCTCTTGAGAGTCTCGCCTACGCTGATGGCGGCGGGGTTCGCGGTTGGCTCCTCGGACATCTTCGTCGGGGGAGTGTAGCCGGCGACGGCGTTGGGCGGGGCGGCTTCGAGGTCGGCCTCTTCGGTGTGGGTGTGGCCTTGAAGCAGGCTGTCGGTGCTGGCTGGGATTACGGTGTCGTCCACTTCGTCTTCTTCCTCGTCTTCTTCATCATCATCTTCGTCGTCGAGGTCTTCCTCGTCGTCGTCATCTTCATCGGCGGAGTCTTCGCCTTCATCATCGTCGGAGGTCAAGGTGACCTCTTCCTCTTCTTCGTCGTCTTCGTCGTCGAACTTGTGCTGGTTGTCCTGATCCTCTTCGTGCTCGTTCTGATCGTCGTTATCTGCCGCGGCCTGCAGCTTGATCGTCTCGTTGAAATCCTTCATTGTGTTTCCCTCACAGCATGGTGTGGATCGAAGATCTCTGATGGGCCGGGTTGCTTCATCGTGTCACTCTGCAACCTTGAATGCCTCATTGAATGCATCATCGACAGCAGGCATTCTAGCAACTGACTCTACCATCGTGTGAGTGTTCACAACAAAAGGTTTTTTCGTTATGAGGTATCAAGATAGATGTCCTGTTCCGAAAGTGTATGCGATAGCTCGCGAAGACTCTTCGTGTGATGCAAAAGGGGAACGAAGAGAAGCATGGGTCATGCGCTGAAAGGCAACAACGGCGGGGGGTTTCGCATGTGTTGGGAAGAGGCTGCGAAGGATGCGAAGCGCTCTGATGGATGAGCGCATCGCATCCTTCAGGGGACTTTTCAGCGGTGGGATTTGCGCGGGGTGCGGCCTGGAGCGTGGCTGGTGGTGGTGTGCGCGGAGCGGGTGGAGGTGGCTCCGCTGCTTCGGCTCGATCTTGCCGATGACGCTGAAGTCCGCGATCCACGCGGGTTTGAGCCATGCCGGCCACGACGGGAGGAGGAGCCGAGGTGGACGGGCTCGGCTACGTTGAGGCTCTTGCCGGGGCGTACGGTGCTTGAGGAGAGATGGTTCCAGCGACGAAGATCGTCGGCTGAGACGTTGAAGCGATCGGCGATGGTGACGAGCGTATCGCCGGTGCGCGTGGTGTAGCGGACGGGATGAAGGGAGCTCGATGCGCTGGCGATGGGGATGATGAGCTCGTCGCCGGCGGAGAGAGGAGCGCCGGGTGGGACATCGTTGGCGAGGGCGATCTCGGTGGTGCGTCCGTGCATGTCGGAGGCGATGGACTCGAGTGTCTCTCCGGCCTTGACCACGTGGAAGCGCCAGCTGGCGCGCTTGTCTTCGGGGATGTCCTTGATGCGATCGACGAAGAGATCGTGAGTTCCGACGGGGATGTGGAGGTCGAAGGTGAGATCGCGTGGTGTGCTGAGGCGGAGGAGGCTGGGGTTGAGGGCGACGATGGTGGAGACGGATGCTCCGGTGATATCGGCGACGAGTCGGAGGTCTGCGGGATAGTCGGTGGTGACGGAGTCCCAGAGGACGGGTGCGTCGGGGTGGACTTTATCGAGTCCGTACTTCTCTGGGTTCTTGGCCATGATGATGGCGGCGAGGATCTGGGGGACGTAGTTGCGGGTCTCGGCGGGCATGGCGTTGCGGCGATAGAGCTCCCAGTAGTCGGCGTATCCGGTGCGCATGACGGCCTTCTGGATGTTGCCTGGGCCCCAGTCGTAGGCGGCCATGGCGAGGTACCAGTCTCCGAACTGGGCGTGGAGGCTCTTGATGTAGCGGGCGTAGGCGCGTGAGCTCTTCTCGGGATCGAAGCGTTCGTCGACCCATCCGTTGCGTGCGAGGCCGTAGGCTCCGGTGGGCATGAACTGCCACATGCCACCGGCTCCGGAGCCTCCGCCGTTCATAGCCTGGGGCTGGAAGCCGGACTCGGCGACGGCGAGATAGATCATGTCCTTGGGGACTCCCTCTTCGCCGAGGATGCGCTCGATGAGGGCGCGGTACTTTCCGGCGCGTTCGAGGGAGCGGAGCATGTGGGCGTGGAAGCTGGGGGAGTTGGCGAAGTAGTTGATGTAGCCGGCGACCTGGTCGTTGATGATGAGGGGAAGATCGGATGCGGTGGTGAGCTCGCTTTTGAGCTTTGCGGTGAGCTCGGGGTTGGGTGGGAAGGTGAGGTCGGCGGCGGACTCGATGGGCGAGGGTTCGATGGGGGCGGAGAAGCCGTTGCCTTGTTTGAGGGCGGAGAGCTCGAGGGAGTTGACGGCGTTGAGGAGGCGATCGAACTCGTCGGAGAGAGCGGGCTCATTCCTGACGTCGAGTCCACTGGTGAGGAGGATGTCGACGGCGAAGTCGAAGTCCTGGCGTGCGGCTTCGAGGCGGCCCTGCTGATAATTGGTGACGCCGCTGCGATAGGAGCGTTCGGCGTTGGTGATGAGCTGTTGCACCTTGTAGGCGTTGGCCACGGGTGGGGGGGAGGCGGGGCCGTTGTTCTGCCTGGCTCCGGCGGTGAGGGCGGGAGCGGTGGCCTGGGTGGGCGTCTTGCCGGGGGCTGCGGTGGTGGTGGTGGGATCGCCGGGGCAGCCGGTGAGGAGGATCAGCGGGAGACAGGCCAGGACGGACCAGATGGGGAGGCCTCTGGCGGCCTGGACGGAGTTGCTTGGACTCATGCGCTTACCTCGGAACTGTGGATGCATCCTGATGGTTGGACCTGATTCGTATCGGAGTTGGCTTCGAGGGAAGGGTACCTCAGTGGGTGGGGTGTTGGCCCTTCGCGCGGAGACGGTGCTGGTGGACAGAAAGACAGACGCAGATTCCCTGCGGGAATGACAGACAGAAGGGCAAGCGGCACGAGGGTGGTTCTCCGGGAGATTTCGTTTCGCTCCTTATGTGTCGGGCCTTCAGCCCTCAGGGGGTTTGCGGTCTGGTACCTAGGCCTTCGGCCTAGGCTGATATAGGACGGGCCTTCGGCCCTTACAAACTTAAGACCTTAAGACCGCAGAGCATCCGCGATTGTGAGTGACACCAGACCGACGCTGAATTTGCTCTGACTGAACGAATTGCGATGCGAGCCTCCATATAATCTGACGCTCCGGGGGGTGTTGGGATGGCATTGCTCTCAGATGGTTTCCTGCTTGTTGCCCTGATTCAGACGCGCTGTCCGGTTTTGGGGCCGCACCTGATTGTAAGACGCGGGGTGGATCGGGTCGCAGCGGCGGGGTTGCGATTCGATTCGATGGCGCGTTGCGATGATATCCTTGAAGATCGAGGCCTCCCGCACCACCATGGATCCAAGCCACATCCGCAACTTCGCGATCATCGCCCATATCGATCATGGCAAGAGTACCCTTTCGGACCGTCTGCTGGAGCTGACGGGATCGCTGTCGACGCGCGAGATGCAGGCGCAGGTGCTGGATGCGATGGACCTGGAGCGGGAGCGCGGGATCACGATCAAGGCGCATACGGTGCGGATGGCTTACAAGGCTGCCGACGGTGAGATGTATCAGTTGAACCTGATCGATACGCCGGGGCATGTGGACTTCTCGTATGAAGTATCGCGGTCGCTGGCATCGTGCGAAGGTGCGCTGCTGGTCGTCGATGCGTCGCAGGGGGTGGAGGCACAGACGCTGGCCAATGCTTACCTCGCGATCTCGAATGGGCTGGAGATCCTTCCCATCATTAATAAGATCGACCTTCCGTCTGCCGATATCGAGCGGACCAAGGCGATGATCGAGAAGTCGGTGGGTCTTCCGGCGGATGATGCGATTGCGGTTTCGGCGAAGACGGGTCTGAATGTGGCCTCGATTCTGGAGGCGGTGGTGACGCTGCTGCCACCACCGAAGGGCGATGCGGACGCTCCGCTGCAGGCGCTGATCTTCGACTCGTGGTTCGATGCGTATCGCGGTGTGATTGTGCTGGCGAGGATCATCAACGGGCGGTTGAGGACGGGGATGCGGATTCGGCTGATGTCGAATGGCAAGGTCTTCGACGTTGAGAGCATGGGCGTGATGACTCCGAAGCCGGTGGT
This sequence comes from bacterium, assembly GCA_026225095.1. GTDB lineage: Bacteria > Acidobacteriota > Terriglobia > Terriglobales > Acidobacteriaceae > Edaphobacter. The sequence goes on along the minus strand of JAMFSC010000099.1, from coordinate 20,361 downwards.
GATCGGGGAGCTTTCGGCGGGTGAAGTCGGGTTTTTTGTCGCGACGATCAAGAACGTCGCGGATACGAAGGTCGGGGACACGATTACGGAGGATGCGCGGCCCTGCGCGGAGATGCTGCCGGGGTTTGAAGACATCAAGTCGATGGTCTTCGCTGGTCTATATACAGTCGAAACGCATGAGCATGGGTTGCTGCGGGATGCGCTCGAGAAGCTGCGGCTGAACGATGCGAGTTTTTCGTTTGAGCCGGAGAGCTCGGTTGCGCTTGGATTCGGGTTTCGCTGCGGGTTCCTGGGGTTGCTGCATCTCGAGATTATCCAGGAGCGGCTGGAGCGGGAGTACAACCTCGACCTGATTACGACGGCTCCGGGGGTGCGGTACAAGATCACGCTGACCGATGGGACGATGATCGAGGTCGACAACCCTTCGCGGTGGCCGAATCCGACCGAGATCGAGACGGTGGAAGAGCCGGTGATCATCGCGAAGATTCTGACGAATGAAGAGTATGTCGGGAATATCTTGAAGCTGGTCGAGGACAAGCGGGGGCGTCAGCAGAATATCGAGTATGTCTCGGAGACGCGGGTGATGCTGACGTATGAGCTTCCGCTGAACGAGATCGTGCTGGACTTCTATGACCGGCTGAAGAGCGTCTCGCGAGGGTATGCGTCGCTCGACTACAACCTGGCGGGGACCTGGGTTTCGCCGATGGTGAAGATGGACATTTTGATCGGCGGGGAGCCGGTGGATGCGCTGTCCATTATCGTGCATCGCGACTTTGCGTATGACCGGGGCAAGGCGCTGGTATCGAAGATGCGGGAGCTGATTCCGCGGCAGATGTTTGAAGTCGCGATTCAGGCGGCGATTGGCGCGAAGGTGATAGCGCGGGAGACCGTGACGGCGATTCGGAAGAACGTGATCGCGAAGTGCTATGGCGGGGACATCAGCCGGAAGAAGAAGCTGCTGGATAAACAGAAGGAAGGCAAGAAGCGCATGAAGCGGATCGGCAAGGTCGATATTCCGCAGGAGGCGTTCCTCGCTGTGCTGAAGGTGGGAGAGGACTGATGACGCTCGAGCTTCCGGAGGGGCCGTTCAAGGCTTACCTGTTCGATTGCGATGGGACGATTGTGGACTCGATGCCGCTGCACTATGTGGCTTGGAACAAGGCGCTGGGGGAGTATGGGTGCGAGTTCGATGAGGCGCTGTTCTATGCGTGGGGCGGGATGCCGGTGGCGGAGATTATCCGGTCGCTGAATGAGAAGCATGGTCTCTCGATGCCGGTGGAGACGCTGCATCATCGGAAGGAAGGGCTCTACTACGAGATGCTCGACCAGCTGAAGGGCGTGCCGGAGGTGATGGAGCATGTTCATGCCAGCCATGGGACGATTCCGTTTGCGGTGGTTTCGGGGAGCACGCGGGAGTCGGTGGTGAAGTCGCTGCAGGTGCTGGGGATTCTGGACAAGTTCGATACGCTGGTTTGCGCGGGGGACTATGCGAAGGCGAAGCCGGATCCGGAGCCGTTTCTGATGGCGGCGGAGAGACTTGGCGTTGAAGCGAAAGACTGCCTGGTGTTTGAGGATACGGCGATGGGGATTGCAGCGGCGACGGCGGCGGGGATGGCCTCGGTGAAGGTGCTGCAGCCTTGGGAGCGGGCGGGGATCTGACCGGCTTGCGGGCGGAAGCTTGTGTATGACTGAACCTTTGTTTGCGGCGGCACCGGATACGCGGCTGGTTGAGATTCACCAGATACTGACTGAGCAGTATGGGAAGCCTGTTGCGCGGGTGGCGTGGGATCCGCTGACGCAGTTGATCTACTCGGTGCTGGCTAGCAGGACGGGGACTCCGACTTCGGAAAAGGTGATGCGGGAGCTGCAGGCGCGGTATGCAAGCTGGGAAGAACTGCGGGATGCTCCGGTGGGGGAGATCGAGGGGGCGATTGGGGCGATTACGTTTGCGGAGACCAAGGCTCCACGGCTGAAGGCGATCCTGATGGGGATTACGGCTCGGTATGGGACGCTGACGCTGGAGTTTCTGGCCAAGTACAGGACGGAGAAGATACGGGCGTGGCTGGAGGGGTTCGAAGGGATCGGGAACCAGGTGTCGGCGGCGGTGGTGAACTTTTCGACGCTGCGGCGGCGGGCGCTGGTGGTGGATGCGCATCATCTGCGGGTGACGCAGCGGCTGGCTTTGACTCCCAGGGCAGATGCAGCTACGACGGAAGAGCGGCTGATGCGGCTGGTTCCGGAGGCTTGGGGGGCGGAAATGCTGGACGAGCACCACTCGCTGATCAAGGTGCATGGACAGACGCTGTGTACGTTCGCGGAGCCGCGGTGCAAGGGGTGTCCGCTGCTGGGGCGGTGTCCGACGGGGATGCGGAATACTTCGGGGGCTTGAGGGGAGCGTCGGACTGCACGGTGGGTGTGATGGGTTCGCTTGCAAGCTGAATGGCCATTCATGTAGAACTTCGCGGCACATCTTCTCGTGCTTCCTGACGCCGCCAACGGTGAGGGTGGGAGGACGAGGGTGCAAGCGAGGTGTTTTTTCCATGCGCTTCTTCCGGACACATCTGGTTTCGCTTACTCTTGCGGCCGTGCTGGCTGGGCCGGCTTTGATCTTTCTGACGGCGACGATGGGGGCGCAGAGCATCTCGACGGCGCAGCTCTCGGGGACGGTGAAGGACTCGTCCGGCGCGGTGATTCCGAATGTCACCGTCACGGCGAGCGATCCGACCAAGGGCTTTACGCGGACGGCGACGACGGATGGGCAGGGGAACTACCAGATGCTGCAGCTTCCTCCGGGGACTTATACGGTGATGTTTTCGGCGGCGAACTTCAGGGCTTTGCAGCAGAACAATGTGATTCTGACGGTGGGGGAGGAGGCGGAGCTGCCGGTGACGCTTCCGGTAGGTGGGGTGCGGGAGACGGTGGTGATCAATGCGAATGCGGATGTGATCGAGACGGAGCGGTCTTCGCAGGGGACGACGATCGATCAGATGCGGATTACGAATCTGCCTACGAATGGGAGGAACTATATCAACTTCACGCTGACGAACTCGCAGATTGCGCGGGATGCGGCGCCATCGGTGGGGGCGATTCCGACTTCGGGGTTGAACTTTGGGGGGGTGCGGGCGCGGTCGAATTCGATCAATGTGGATGGGGCGGATGCGGGGGATTATGTGTCGGGCGGGACGCGGGCCACGGTGAGCCAGGATGGGGTGCAGGAGTTTCAGATCATCACCAACGGGTTTGCGGCCGAGTATGGGCGGGCTTCGGGCGGGGTGGTGAACATTGTGACCAAGTCGGGAGCGAACCAGACTCATGCTTCGGCGTTCGGTTTTTTGCGGAATCGGTATATCCAGGCGACGAACCCTTTTTCGAATGTGAACCAGCCGGCTTATACGCGGGTGCAGGCGGGCTTTACGCTGGGTGGGGCGATCGTTCCGGATAAGACGTTTTACTTTTTTTCGACGGAGTTGACGCGGCGGGAGGAGTCGGGGTTTTCGGTGATCGGGGCGAATACGTTCGGGCTGACTTCGATCGATGTGGGCAAGTTTTATGGGGCTCCGGCGGGGGCGTTGATCGTGCAGGGGACGGCGGCGCAGAAGGCTACGCTGGGGGCGCTGCCGGCGGCTACTCCGGGGATTCAGTCTTATGTCGCGCTGATCGCTTCTTCGAGCTCGCTGGCGACGACGGGGAGCAATCCGGCGTTTCTGCAGGGGACGCTGGGGGTGAAGAACTTCTCGACTTCGGGGATTGCTACTCCGGCTTCGTTTGTGGCGTTGAACTCTTTGATTGGGAACTTTCCGATCCAGGAGAAGACGGAGGTTTATTCGCTGCGGGTGGACCACAAGATCACGGGTAACCAGCAGCTTCTGTTGCGGGCGAGTGTGAGTCCGAGCTATCTGACCGGGATCCAGGAGTCGGCGGCTAATCAGAACCTGGGGGAGAACAGCTTTTCGCGGACGGCGACGCAGCGGTTTCATGATGTGTCGATCCTGGGGCAGCATACGACGCTGTTCGGGTCGAACCGGATCAATGAGCTGAGGGTGCAGTTCTCGCGGCATCCGATCCGGTTTGCGAACTCGCCATCGACGGGTGGAGCGGGGGTGGCGGTGAATATTCCGGGGTTTGCCTACTTCGGCAAGACGCCGTTTTCGGTCGTCGACCGGATTGAGGACCAGACGCAATTGCAGGACAACTTCACGTACACGCGGGGCTCGCATACGTTCAAGACGGGGGTCGATCTGCGGTACATTCCGATCAACCTGACGCAGGGACAGTTGTATGGGGGCGGGGACTTCAGCTTTGCGGCTTTGAATGCGACGGATGTGTCGCCGTTGCTGGCGGGGCTGCCTGGGTTCTCTCCGATTCAGGCTTATGGGCTGGGGATTCCGCAGTCGTTTGTGCAGGGGATTGGGGCGACAAATTATAAGTACGACCTGAAGACGCTGGGGGCGTTTCTCGAGGACTCGTGGCGGATGACTTCGCGGATCACTTTGAACTATGGGGTGCGGTACGACATTGAGGCTTTCCCGACGCAGCTTGCGTTGAACACGAATACGAATTCGGCGGAACGGCTTTACGGGATCCGCGAGGGGATCCGGCTGCAGGATCATAACGTCGCGCCACGGGTGGGGATTGCGTTCGATCCGGGCGGGGATGGGAAGACGGTGATCCGGGCGAACTATGGGCTGTTCTATGACAGGGCTCCGGGGAACCTGGAGTCGCAGTCGAACTCGTTCAACTCGACGAAGGTTCCGCTGGTGATTCTCGCGGGCGGGAGTCCATGTACGGCGGCGAGTACGGTGAGTCCGCTGAATCTGAATGCGACGAATGTGTTCCAGGGATCGCTCTCGAATGCGAACTGCCTGCCGCTGGCAAGCCTGAACTATCTGCCGAGCCAGCAGCGGTTCGACCCGAGCAATACGGCTTCGATCTTTGTGAATCAGAACTATCTTGCGGCGGGATTTCCGTTGGCGATTCTGCCGTCGGGTCTGCCTGCGGATCTGAACTACAGGACGCCTTATGTGCAGCAGATCTCGTTTGGGTTGGAGAAGGACTTTGGCCACGATCTGTCTTTGAACGTGGCTTATAACTCGACGGGGGGGCGGCACCTGAATCGTCCGGTGAATGTGAATCCGGTGAACCCGGCGCTGCTGGTGACGAACTGGCAGAGGGCGAATGCGGCGGTGAAGGCGGGGACGGCGAGTGTGCTGTCACCGACGGTTCCGCAGTCGGTCGTGGCGGGGCCGACGTCGAATCCTCTGACGGTGGCTACGGCGGCGGGGGCGGCTCCTTGCGGAGTGGGACCTGCGGGGGCTTATGTTGCTCCGCCGCTGCTGAACTTCTTTCGGCGCTCGGGGCTGAATACTTCGCTGGCGAACTTTCTCACTTCGCAAGGCGCGGGGCAGTGCGTGGCGCTGGCACAGCAGGTTGCGTTGGCGGATGGGCTGGGGGTTGGGATTCCGGTTCCGTTTGGGGATATGAGCCCTAACCTGACGACGGGGACTTCGAGCTATAACGGGCTTTCGGTGAATCTGAAGAAGCGGTTCTCGGCGAACTATGAGTTTCTGGCGAGCTATACGTGGTCCCATGCGATCGACGATTCGACCGATGTGGTTTCGACGGCGGATGCTCCGCAGAACAACTTCAATCTCAATGGGGAGCGGGGGACGAGCACGTTCGACCAGAGGCATCGGTTTGTGTTGTCGGGGGTTTACAACACGGGGCACCTGACGGGACGGATGCTGGGGTCTGGATTTCTGCCAGGGGCATTTTCCGGGTTTACAGTGGCTCCGATCATCGAGATCTCTTCGGGGCGGCCGTTCAATATTCTGACGGGGCAGGATACGAACTTCGACTTCAACTCTCTGACGGATCGGCCGAACGCGGTGGCTGCTTCGACGACTGCGAACGGGTGCGGGAATGTTCCGGTGGCGAGCAGGTACTCGCCGGCGGGGGCGTTCATCGCTCCCTGCTACATCGATGCTCCGGCGGGGTCGGGGCTTGCGAGCAGCTTCTTCAATGGGAACGTGGGCAGGAATACGGGGCTCAAGCCTTATGTGATCTTTACGGATCTGCGGCTGGCGAAGGCGATCAACTTCGAGCACCATGTGGCGCTGCAGATCACGGCGGATGCGTTCAACCTGATCAACAAGAACAATACGTTTGACGTGAACCTGCTGTATACGAACGCGGGGCAGGAGACGGCGGCTTCGGACCCGAGGCAGTTTCAGTTTGGGGCTCGGCTGTCGTTTTAGAGTGGGGTGGGTAATGGTATCGAGTCCGTGGCCCGGTGCTGTGGCGGCCCACCTTAGGCGCGGTGAAACGTTGCGCCGAAGGTGGGGCACCCAACTTCATACCAACAGGCAATCTGCTCCTAGGGTGAGCCTATAATCGGGACTTCCCGATGGGCCGGGGTCAAAGCACAGGGAAAGATTGCGCCGGGGGAGAACCACTCATCGTCAGACTCTTGAGAAGATGACACCTCACCCGTGCGTTCAGGGATTGCACACCATGCGTTTCACTCGCTTCAACGGCACGCTGAGAGCGCTGATCGGTTCAGCCTTCCAGGCCCTTGGGCTTGCAGAGATTTATACGTTGAATGTCTTTGCGCCGCTGGTGCATCCGGGACATGCGGCGGTATATCACTGGAGCGGTACGGCGGCCAATCTCTTCGTGCCGTCGCTTTTTTATATTGGGGTTTTCTGGGCGATCACGGCCATCTTGCTTTGGAAGGCTTCGCGGCCGGGGCGATGGCGAAGGGTGATCTGGCTTGGGATCCTGCTCTTCAGCCCGGCGATTGGATCGAACAACTGGAATCTGCGGGCGGCGACGCCACACCCTGAGGTGACGGTGTGGCTCTTCGACCTGGGTGTCGCTGGAGTCGTGTTGCTGACGATCTTCTGGCGGGCAGGATTTACGGTCTATCTGGATCGTGTCATCTCCTTTGGATCTTCGGTCCTCTTCTTCTTCTCGATTGGTGCGGCACTGCTTTTCGCTCAGCTGATCTGGTTTGGATGGGAGGCCCGGTCGCTGAACAAGCCCGGTACGCTCGTGCACCGTTCGCTTCCTTCAAGCGAGACGAGGCACGGCCCGAGGATCGTCTGGATCGTCTTCGATGAACTCTCCTATCTGCAGGTGTATGAGCGGCGATACCCGGGGCTGGAGCTTCCCGCGTTCGATGCGCTGGGGAAGGGGGCGAACATCTTCACGCACGCGGTGCCGGCGGGCCACTTCACCGAACGGGTTCTGCCTTCCCTAATGTTGGGAGAGCCGGTGGATACGGTGCGCGGGCGAGCGGACGGACTTCTGCGGATACACAATCGGGCCACGAATCGATGGGAGAGCTTCGACCAACATCAGACGGTCTTTCAGGATGCGCTGGACGCGGGATACAGAACAGGGGTGGCAGGGTGGTATATGCCGTATTGCCGGATATTGCCCGAGGTTCTGGACCAATGCACCTGGAGCTACCGGGAAAGGAGCAAGGGAGGGATGAGGCCGCAGGGGACGCTGGCGGAGAACGCGGTGAGGCCGTTCGCGGACGCCCTTCGATCCGCGGAGGACGTCGTGGAGAGGAGTCTCAGGCTCAAGCCGGGGCGGCATGAGGGTGCGGTGTCTACGGGTGCCAGCGCACATGCGGAGGATTACCGGGGTCTGATGCTGGCCGCTGATCGCTTGCTGCTGGACCCGTCCGTCGGTTTCGTGCTGCTGCATCTTCCGATTCCGCATCTTGAGGGAATCTACAATCGCAGGACGGCTGAGATAGCGTCCGGGCCTTCGACCTACCTGGACAATCTGGCGTTGGCGGATAGAGCCCTTGGGCACATGCGGGGGGTGCTCGAGCAGACGGGGCAATGGGATTCGACGGTTCTGGTGGTGATGGGGGATCATAGCTGGCGCACGAGCCTGTATGAGCCAGATCCGGCGAAGTGGCGGACGGAGGAGGACAAGGCCAGCCATGGAGGGGCCTTCGATGACCGGCCGCTGTACGCGGTGAAGCTTGCAGGGCAACATGAGGCGGCGCGGATGGAGGGTCCATACCCTGCGGTCGACACGAGGCGGATGCTCGACCAGATGATGACGGGTAAGTTGAAGTCATCGAACGAGTTATCGGCCTGGGTGGCGTCGCCGCGGCCATAAAAACCGGAAACGAGGTCGCGGCGGGATCGCCTGGAATGGGGCGGTGTGGGGCTTGAAAGTCACGTGGTGGTCGCAGTGAGCGTCTAAACTATGACTATGGGTAAGCTGTCCTCCCTGACGCTTCTTGCCGCGGTTGCGGTTCTCGTTCCTCTGGCTCCCTTCGTTCGTCGTGCGGACGCCCAGGCGCGGTTTGACCTGGAGGGTCCGAAGATCGATGCGCGGGTGACGCATGAGGGGAAGACGCTTCCGATTGCGTCGGTTCCGAATCTCGCGGTGGGGGATCGGCTTTGGCTGCGGCCGAACTTTCCGGAGACGCAGTCGGTGCACTACCTGATGATCGTGGCGTTTCTGCGGGGGACGACGAATCCTCCGCCGGAGGACTGGTTCGTCCGGATCGAGACGTGGAGCAAGAAGATTCGGGAGGAGGGCGCGGAGGTTGTGGTTCCGGCGGAGGCGCAGCAGGTGCTGGTATTTCTGGCCCCGGTGACGGGTGGGGACTTCGCGACGCTGAAGTCGGCGGTTCGGGGGCGGCCGGGGGTGTTTGTGCGGGCTTCGCAGGATCTGAACGAGGCGGGGTTTGAGCAGGCGCGGATCGAGAAGTACCTTTCGAGCATGAAGCAGGTTCCGCCGGGGGATGCGAAGGGGCTGCTGGACCACTCCAACCTGCTGGCGCGGACACTGGCGTTGCGGCCGAATCCGGAGTGCTTCAAGCGGGATGTGGACCAGCAGATCACGTGCCTGACGCAGACGGGGACGCAGACGCTGCTGGACGATGGGCATGGGCAGACGATTGCCGCGGCGCTGACGACGGGGCCGGGGTCGGATTTTATTACGGCGGCGAGCTATACGCAGGCGGCGGGGGCGGGGACGTACTCGGCCTATGTGGGGGCGGTCGTCGATCTGGGGCGGATTTTGAGCGCGCTGCATACGGCGCAGTTCCAGTACATTCCGGCGATTGCGTTTCCTCAGGGGGAGGCGCTGAACCTGCGGCTGAATACACCGCCATCGTTCCATAATCCGAAGTCGGTGATCGTGATCGGGCTGCCGTCGGTGCAGAAGACGGTGACTCCGCCGCTGCGGACGACGGATGACCGGCATGTGACGTGTCTTCTGGAGCCTCATGTGGCGATCCCGGTGGAGGGGGCTCCGCTGGTGTTTTCGACGGGATTCGCGCATGACCTGGTGCTGCATCTGAATACGGCGGCGCCGCAGGATCTGCCGGTGACGGCGGATGCTTACCAGGGAGGGCTGGTGCTGGCTCCGACGAACCAGAGGCGGCCACTGGAGGATCCGGGGCCTCCCAAGGCTGCGGGGGCGGCGGCGACCGATGTGGTGGTGAAGGCTCCTGCGACGCAGATTACAGGGACGGTGCGGGGATTCTGGGGTTTCGACGCGTTTACGGGGCCGACGGTTCCGCTGCAGCAGGTTCCGGGGGTGGGGTGGAAGGTGCTCTCGGGGGAGCCGCTGATCGTGGGGCACAAGCAGGATCGTCTGACGCTGACTTCGACTGGGAGCGCATGTGTTCAGACGATTACGTTCGATGCGGCGAGTGGGGCGGAGGGAAAGGCTTCGGTCAAGGCGGCGGGGGAGTCGGCGCAGGCGAATGCGATTGAGGTGGATCTGCCGCTGGTATCGGCGGCTCCGGGGTCTTTGCAGTTGGCGATTCACCAGTTTGGGGTGGCTGCGGTTACTCCGCTGGATGTGCGGACTTACTCGGAGCCGGCTCGGCTGGATGCGATGACGATCCATGCGGGGGATCGGGGGGCGGTGCTGACGGGGCAGCATCTGGACCAGGTGCGGCAGGTACGGGTGAATGATGTTCGGTTTGCGGCGTCCGGTATGGCCGGGGCGAATGCAACGACCGGGCCGGATGCTTCGGATCGGCTGGTGCTGGGGCTGGCGGCGGATGCTTCGGCTCCTAATCTGAAGGCGGGGGAGAAGGTGACCGCGCATGTGCTGCTGGCGGATGGGCGCGACCTGGATCTTCCGGTGACGGTGGCCGCGGCGCGGCCTGTGCTGATGCTGCGGAGCAGGTCTGTTCCGCACAATGTGGCGTCGCCGATCAAGCTGGTGAGCAAGGACGATCTGCGGGTGGATGAACCGATTACGCTGATTCTGAAGTCGTCCGCTGCGATTTCGCGGACGGAGGAGCTGGAGGTGGCGCAGGACGCCGGGACGGATGCGGATGGGGCGGCGAGCAGGCTTACGTTTGCGTCGGGGGCGCTGGTGTTGCAGGACTCGCATACGCTGCGGGCGACGATCGATCCGCTGAAGATGTTCGGGGCTTCGATCTTTGGGCCGATCCGGGTGCGGGCGGTGCTGCAGGGGAGCGATCCGGGGGATTGGATTCCTGTCGCGAATCTGGTTCGGCTGCCTACGGTGAGCATGTTGACGTGTCCGAGCGAGGCGGTGAAGCCGTGCATGCTGACGGGATCGAGCCTATTTTTGATCGATGCGATTGCTCCCTCGGCGAGTCTGGACGGGGTGCTGACGGATCCGACGACGGTTCCGGAGGACTTTACGGATATGACGCTGGCGGTGCCGCATCCGGTGGGCGGGATCCTGTACCTGCGACCGCGAGATGACCGGAGTGCGATTGCGACGTTGAGCCTGCCGGTGCAGACGGAGCCGACGACGACGCGGCCCGCGGCGCATCCTCCCGCTCCGAGCGGAGCTGCTACGGCGGCTACGACGACGGCTACCACGACGGCAGTGCGGTAGACGGCGATGAGTGTGACGATTCGACTGATCCAGCCGCAGGATGCGGTCGAGGCGGCACAGCTTTGCCATCAGTTGGGTTATGAGCGGTCGGCGGATGAGATTCGGCTCTGGATCTTCGATCTGCCGACTCGGAGGGAGAGCCAGGCGGTGTATGTGGCGAGCCTGGAGGGGCGGGTGGTGGGGTGGATCGATGTCTCGATCGTCTATCATCTGCAATCGCCGGCGAATGGGCTGATCAATGGCTTGGTGGTCGAGGAGGGTCTGCGGGGGCAGAACATCGGACGGCTGCTTTGCCAGAAGGCGGAGGCCTGGACGTGGGGGCGTGGGCTGGCTTCGATCCGGGTGACGTCGCGGAGCACGCGGGAGGGGGCTCACCGGTTTTATCTGCGGGATGGATACGCGAAGGTGAAGACTTCGGAGGTCTTTGAGAAGACGCGGCCGGCGGGTTCCTGAAGAGGGACGGGGTGGGGCTTCGGGCAAGCTGGGGGGCTCCATGGAGGGGCGGTCAGGCGATAGACTATGGATGTCTATGAGCCTTGAAATCGCCGCTTCCGCACCCGTTACCACGATCGCCACGATTGGCGTCCATGAAGGACAGACCGTTACGTTGCGGGGCTGGCTTTACAACCTGCGTGCGTCGGGCAAGCTGCTGTTTCCGATCTTCCGGGATGGGTCGGGGACGATCCAGGGAATCGTTCCCAAGGCGGCGGTTCCGGAGGCGCTGTTTGAGAGTTTGAAGAATCTGACGCTGGAGTCGAGCGTGATCGTGACGGGGAAGGTGCGGGCGGATGCGCGGGCTCCTTCCGGGTTCGAGCTGGATGTGGTGGATCTGGAGGTGGTGCAGCGGGTGGACGACGCGCATCCGTTTCCGATCACGCTGAAGGAGCATGGGGTCGACTTCCTGATGGAGCATCGGCACCTTTGGATCAGGACTCCGCGGCAGTCGGCGATTCTGCGGGTGCGGGCGACGATCATGCGGGCGGCGGCGGAGTACTTCGATACGAACGGATTCACGCGGACCGATCCTCCGATTCTGACTCCGGCGGCTTGCGAGGGGACCAGCGAACTGTTCGAGATGGACTACTTCGACGAGAAGGCCTATCTGACGCAGTCGGGGCAGCTTTACATCGAATCGACGGCGTTGGCGCTGGGCAAGGTGTACAGCTTCGGACCGACGTTCCGGGCGGAGAAGTCGAAGACGCGGCGGCACCTGACGGAGTTCTGGATGATTGAGCCGGAGGTTGCGTTCTGCGGGCTGGACGAGCTGATGGAGCTGGCGGAGAACTTCATCGCGCATATCGTTCAATCGGTACTCAAGCAGCATCGGGGGGACCTGAAGGTGATCGGGCGGGATGTGACGAAGCTGGAGACGATCCAGGCGCCGTTCCCGAAGATCTCTTACGACGAGGCGCATCGGATGCTCGAAGAGGCGTTCTCCAAGGGGCTGATCGAGAGCAAGCATACGTATGGGGACGACTTCGGGTCTCCGGATGAGACGTACCTGAGCAACCAGTTCAATCGGCCGGTGATGGTGCATCGGTATCCGGCGGCGGTGAAGGCGTTCTACATGGAGCCGGATGCGGCTGATCCGACGAAGGCGCTGTGCGTGGATGTGCTGGCTCCCGAGGGGTATGGGGAGATTATCGGGGGATCGCAGCGGGTGGACTCGTATGACCTGCTGCGGCAGAGGATTCTCGACCACAATCTTCCGCTGGCGGCGTTCGAGTGGTATCTCGATCTGCGGCGGTATGGATCGGTTCCGCACTCGGGATTTGGGATGGGGATTGAGCGGGCGGTGGCGTGGATCTGCGGGCTGGACCATGTGCGGGAGACGATTCCGTTTGCGCGGACTTTGAACAGGATTTATCCCTAGCACTGGATTTGTGTAGGATGCTCAGGATCGTGTAAATCAGGATCGGGGAGCGTTATGACATACATGCCTAATCGCCGGAGCTTCCTTGTTGCGGGTGGGTTGACCGCGCTTGCTTCCACCAGGGCATTTGGCGCGAATGAGCGTCTGCGGATCGGCGTGATCGGTGCTGGAACCAGGATGCGGTCGCTGCTGAATTCGGCTGAGAGCACGGGTGTGCCGTTTGAGATCGTCTCGGTGAGCGATGTGTATGGGCCGCGGCGGGAGCAGGTGAAGACGCGGGCGAGTGCCGTGGGGGCGACGACGTGCATGGACTTCCGCGAGGTCGTGGACGACAAGACGATCGATGCGGTGATGATCGCTACGCCGGATCACTGGCATGTGCGGGTTGCTACGGCGGCGCTGGCGGCGGGGAAGGATGTGTACCTGGAGAAGCCGGTGACGCATACTCCGGACGAGGCTGCCGTTCTGCTGAAGGCGGTGCGGTCTGGGAAGCAGATCCTGCAGTGCGGGATGCAGCAGAGGAGCTGGAGTCACTTTCGGAATGCGGTCGACCTGATCCAGGGTGGGTCGCTGGGGCGGGTGACGCAGGTTCGGACGTACTGGTGGCAGAACTACAACCTGAGCTGGGTTCCGAAGCCGGTCGATGCGGCACAGCTGGATTGGAAGCAGTGGCTTGGTGGAGCTGCGGATGAGCCGTTCAGCCTGGAGAAGTACAGCCATTGGCGGTGGTACTGGAGCTTCGGCGGGGGTGCGATGACGGACCTGTTCGCGCACTGGATCGATGTGGTGCATTGGGCGATGAAGGCGGATCAGCCGTCGATGGCGATGGTGCTTGGGGACCGGTACATGTTCACGGAATGGGATTGTCCGGATACGATCCAGGCAGCGTTTCGGTATCCGGGATTCGATGTGGTCTATGAAGGGATGATGAGCTCGTCGATCGACGATGGGGGGCTGGAGTTTCGCGGGACCGAGGGCACGCTGAAGCTGACGCGGTCGGGGATGACGGTTTGGCGGGAGGGTTTGAAGGCGGAGAAGAACCCGGTGCTGACGGAGACCAGCTTTGAGGATGGGACGAATACGCATATGCGGAACTTCTTCGATTGCGTGAAGACGCGGAAGGAGCCGAATGCGCCGGTCGAGGCGGGGATCGCGGCGGCCAACGCGGGGCATATCGGGAACCTGGCTTATCACCGGGGTGGGCAGACGGTGTGGCCGGTGAAGGGCAAGGGGTAGGGCGGTTATTGCGGGTTCGCCATTTGACGTCGTGGCGCTCCGGCCCACCTTAGGCGCGATCGTGCGTTGCGCCGAAGGTGGGGCACCCAGTTCTGCGTCAGGAGGCACGGTGGTTGCGGGGTTATTTGACCTTGGCGAGGCGGGTGTCCTGGTGGACGACGTTGAAGCAGGGGATGGTGTCGGCGGCGTGCTCTTCCAGGCTGGTGCGAGTGGCGGTGTCGAAGATGTTGGTGTCGTCGCGCTGCAGGAAGAAGTTTCGGCCGGTGGTGTCGCAGTCCGGATTGCGGATGAGAGTCATCTTCAGGAGGCGGCGCTCCACGAGGATGGAGCGCAGGATGGGGAGGCCGCCGTAGGCGTTGTCGACTAACTTGGCCAGGCGGTGGGGGTCGTTCTTGAGGCTGACGTCGGCGAGATAGATCTGGTGGCTGCCGGATCCGGCGTGGACCGAGGCGCTGAGAGCGAGGATGCTGACGGTGGCCTTCTGCGGCTTGGTCTTGAGATCGTAGACGGAGTTCTGGGCGGAGACGGCGATGGCCCCGAAGAAGAAGAGCAGGACGAAGCCGCAGAGTGTCTTGTACATCAGGGGCCCCCAGGGCGAATGTGTTTCGAGCGGATTGGGTGCTGGTTCAGGGGAATACAAACGCAGATTCCCTTCGGGAATGACAGACAAAAAGGCAGACGTCATCACGCCAGAGTTGACTTGGCTGTAGGGTACATCATCGGGGTCAACGGACGCTTGTGGCGCGTTCGGGATTTCATCAAGCGAGTTGGAACTGCAGGACGGTGACGCTGGCCGGGGGGAAGGTGTGGATGAGGCGTCTTCCCGAGGGGGTGGCGATCTGGACGGGGGTGGGGTGCACGGCGTTGGGCTGCTCGAAGGTGTTGTGGTCGTGGACGCTGGAGCCGACGAGGACGGTTCCGCGTACCGATGCGATGGTGCTCTCGTGGAGGACGAGTTCGGTGGTCAGGGGGTGGGTGAGATGGGGATTGACGACGGAGAGGGTAAGCTCTTTGCCGCGGAGGGAGGCCGAGCCGCTGAGGCCGGCGAGCTTGTCGATGGGGCCGGTGGAGCCGATGTAGCTGTTGCCTCCGACGGGGCTGAAGGTGGCGAGGGTGTTGGGGATGGCGGGGGCGGAGAACTCGGTGCGGAGGGTGCGGGCTCCGCGGTGGGGAAGGTACATCTGGAAGATGTGGAAGGTGGGGGTGACGGTGAACTTGTCTTCGCTGGCGAGCATGAGGGAGTGGATGCAGTTGATGCTCTGGGCGACGTTGGCCATGGCGACCTTGTCGGAGTGGCGCTGGAAGGTGTCGAGGGTGATGCCGGTGAGGAGGGCGTCGCGCATGGTGGACTGCTGGGAGAGGTTGTACTGGGGGCCGATCTCGGTGGACTTGCCATACCATGCGCCCCACTCGTCGACGACGAGCTTGACCTTGTGGTTGGGATCGATCTCGTCGAGCATCTTCCAGTGATCGCCGATGACGTTTTCCATGTAGCTGCCGCGGGCGAGGAGGTCGTAGTGGGTGGCGTCGTCGAACTGGATGGCGTCTCCTTTGGCGAACTGCTTGGCGTCTCCGGAGGTGTAGTAGTGGACCGACAGGCCGAAGGGGAGGTGCGAGGGGGTGATGGAACGCATGACCTCCTGGGTCCACCTGGTGTCGTCGCCGTTGGGTCCGCAGGCGATGAGTTTGACGTCTTTGCGGCGACTCTGGTCGGCGCCGGCGGGGGCCTCGGATCCGTAGCGCGGGTACCAGGTGGTGTAGTCGCGATACTTGGCTCCGTACTCTTCGGGGGTGAGGTTTCCTCCGCAGCCCCAGCTCTCGTTGCCTACGCCCCAGAACTCGACGTTGAAGGGTTCGGCGTCGCCGTTGGCGGCGCGTAGTTTGGCCAGGGCGTTGGTTCCGGCGGGGGCGTTGCAGTATTCCATGTACTGGTAGAAGTCGCGGGCGGGGAGGCTGCGGAGGTTGGCGGCGAGGTAGGGCTTGCAGCCGATGGTGCGGCAGGTGGCCATGAACTCGTGGGTGCCGAAGTGGTTGGTGTCTTCCTGCTCCCAGAAGGCGGTGCGCTGGGGTCGGGTGGGGATGGGGCCGATGCCGTCGCGCCAGTCGTAGCTCTCGGCGAAGCATCCTCCGGGCCAGCGGAGGACGGGGGCCTGGACGGCACGCATGGCGTCGATGAAGGCCTTGCGGATGCCGTGTTCGTTGGGGATCTTCGATTTTTCGCCGACCCAGACGCCGTCGTAGATGACTCCGCCGAGGTGCTCGATGAAGTGGGAGTAGATCTCGGGGGCGATGGTGGATTTGGTCTCGGTGGGGAAGATGTCGATGGAGGCGTCGGTCTGGGTGGCCGTCTGGCTGAGGGAACGGCTGCGGGAGAGGGCGAGGAGGGAGAGGGCGCTGGAGGCGGTGGTGAGGAAGCGGCGGCGCGTGGGGGACATCGGGATCGGACCTCGGGGTGGGATGGTGTTGCAGAGTTCGGATGGTGGTCGAGCTGGAGGTGCAATGGCCGAAGCGAAATACGGGGGTCTCTCCACTTCGCTGCGCTTCGGTCGAGATGACGATACGTTCGTGGCGCTACTTTGGTCGAGATGACGATTCTTTTCTTGCGGGGCTTCGGTTGAGGTGACGAGTTATTGCGAAGGGCGGTGACTCAGGAGGGAGCTGGGAAGACCTCGGTCCTGATGATGCCCTGCGTCTCCTTGATGGTGACGAGATGGTTGGCGGGGATGGCTTTGATGTGTTCGATCAGGCCGTTGGTCCAGTGGATCTCGAGGTCGGCCTGGGTGCTCGAGCCGATGCCGAAGTGGATGCGGCGGTCGCTGACGGAGTAGAAGCTGGATTGGGCCATGACGGCCTGGGCCTGGCGCTTGCCGCCGTACTTCGCGATGATGCGGGAGCCGATGGCGCTGCGGTTGGAGATGGTTCCGATGAGGAGGATCTTGATCCAGTTGCCGCCGCCCTTGACGTCGTTGCGGAGCAGCGATGGGGGCTCGTTGAGGTTGGCGATGAGCAGGTCGACGTCGCCATCGTTGTCGAAGTCTCCGAAGGCGAGGCCTCGGCTGCAGTGGGGGGCGGCGATGCCGGGGCCGGCCTCTTCGATGAGCTCTTCGAAATGGCCGTTGCCGAGATTGCGGAAGATGATGCGTGGGGTCTTCAAGGGGTATTGCGGGAACTTGCGTTCGACCTCGGGGTAGACGGAGCCGGTGACGATGGCGAGGTCGGGCCAGCCGTCGTTGTCGAGGTCGGCGAAGCCTGTTCCCCAGCTGATGTAGCGGGTTTCGACGGCGATGCCGGACTTGATGGTGACGTCGGTGAAGTTGCCGGTGCCGTCGTTCTTGTAGAGGATGCTGGTGTCGTCGGAGAAGTGGGTCTTGAAGAGGTCGAGGTTGCCGTCGAGGTCGTAGTCTCCAACGGCGATGCCCATGCCGGCCTGCTCGACGCCGTCCTCGCTGAGGGCGGCACCACGTTCGGCTCCCTCTTCGGCGAAGGTTCCGTCGTGGCGGTTGCGGAAGAAGAGGCTGGGGGTGGAGTCGGAGGCGACGTAGAGATCGGTCCAGCCGTCGTTGTCGAAGTCGGCGGCGACGGTGGTCATGGCGTAGGTGCGGGTGGCGCTGGCGATGCCGGATTTGGCGGAGACGTCGACGAAGGTTCCGTCGCCCTGGTTGCGATAGAGGATGGTGTTGCCCATGGCGAGGCCGCGGGGGCCGCAGTTGACGGGGACTCCCTTGAAGTTGCAGAAGGGATTCTCGCCGGGGCGGGGGAGCTTGCCGTGGTTGAGGTCGACGTAGTTGGCGACGAAGAGGTCGAGGTGGCCGTCGCGATCGTAGTCGACGAAGGTGCAGCCGGAGCCCCAGCGGGTGGGGCCGGTGTAGAGGAGGCCGGCGGGCTTGGTGACGTCGGTGAAGGTTCCGTCGCCGTTGTTGCGGTAGAGGACGTTCTGGCCGTAGCAGGTGATGAAGATGTCTTCGAAGCCGTCGTTGTTGTAGTCGGCGATGGTGACTCCGCTGGACCATCCGGAGCGGACGAGTCCGGCCTTGGCGGTGACGTCGGTGAAGGTTCCGTCGCGGTTGTTCTTGTAGAGGCGGTTGGTGGCGTCGGCGGGGGGGTGTTCCATGCGGGTTCCGCAGAGCATGAAGATGTCGAGCCAGCCGTCGTTGTCGAAGTCGAAGAAGGCGATGCCGCAGCCTACGGTTTCGACGATGTAGTCCTTGCGGTCGAGGCCTCCATAGATGATGGGCTGGGTGAGGCCGGCGGCGGCGGCGATGTCGGTGAAGTGGGCGTGGAAGGGCAGTCCGGAGGGTTTGCCGCGGGGCTGGGGTGCGACGTTGCGGGAGGCTACGCCCTGTCCGATCGCGGCCGTCGTTGCTGACATCGACGCGGCCATCCAGAGGAACTCGCGGCGGGAGCTGAGAGGAGGGCGTCGAATCATACGGATCAGTAGAACATCGATTGGTTTCAGGGGGTCGGGGTGTGTTCTCCGCCCGAGATCTTCTGGATGAGGGACTCGGCCGCCTTGGCGTGGAGGTCTTTGGTTCGGGCGAATTCCTGCCGGGCCTTCGCCTTGTCTCCCATGTCGGTGTAGAGGCGGGCGAGACGGTAGTGGGCGTCCGGTTCGGATGGGTCGAGGTGGGCGGCCTTGAGGAGGGCGTTGAGGGCTTCGGTGTTCTTCTTCTGGTCCATGTAGATCTTGCCGAGATCGAGGTAGGCCATGCGAATGTCGTTCTGGAGCCGGAGTGCGTGGGTGAGGAGGGCTTCGGCCTGGGTGGGGTCGTTGGTGCGGAGGCGGATGTCTCCGAGGTAGGCGGCGGCCTGGGCGTTGTCGGGGTTGTGCTGGAGCTCGATCTCGAACTGGGGTGCGGCGTGGTCATAATCGTGCGCGACGAAGTAGAGGTAGCCGAGTTCGAAGTGGACGTTGGGCTCGTCGGGGGCGATGCGGGCGGCTTCCTCCAACTCTTTGATGGCTTCGGGGGAACGGTTGGTTCCGTCGAGGGCTTCGGCGAGGAGCATGTGGGCCTGGACGGAGTTGGGGTCGGTGGTGAGGATGCTGCGGTACTCGGCCATGGCGCAGTCGTATTGATTGCTCCAGAGGCAGCTTTCGGCGAGGACGGTGTGGAGCTTGAGGTTGGCGGGGTCGCTGTGGGCGGCGGTTTGAAGGTAAGGGACGGCCTTGGCGTAGGCTCGGGAGCCGTAGTAACTCATGCCCAGGAGGAGGCCGGTTCTGGGGTCGTCTGGCTTCTGCTTGTGGGCGGCGAGGAGGGGAACGATGGCGGCGGCGAACTTGCCTTGTTTGAACTCGGCGAGACCGAGATTCATGGAGACGTCGGGGAGCTGGGGATCGAGGGCGATGGATCGGCGGTACTCGGCGGCGGCGGGTTCGAGCTGGCCCTGCTGGGCGAGGACGAGGCCAAGGGCGGCGTGGATGGAGGCGTTCTTCGGATGCAGGTCGGCGAGCTTGCGCCATGCGATCTCAGCCTCGTGGGATCGGCCGCTCTGGGTGAGTTCGATGGCTTGGCGGAAATCACTGTCCTGCGCTCTCATGGGCCGACAGGTGCCGAGGAGGATGGCGGCGGTGGTCAGCAATACGAGACGCCTGGATTGGGTCGGTTTCACGTCTGGTACATCCCCTCACAATGAGACGGCGTCGGGTGCCGTTGGTCCTGCCTGATGAGACTAGCAGCGGCGGACGCTTGAGGGAATCAGGCCGGTGGGGGGGCTCCTGCTCTTTGGCCTTTCGGGGGATCAGGAGCCGCGGTTCTAGCGCGTCGGTGGGGTGGGGTAGGCGACCTGGACGGTGAGGATCTCGTAGGGCTTGATCGGGATCGTGACGACGTTGCCGTTGATGGGGAGGTGCGCGCCTTCGGGCTTCTCCATCAGGTTGGACTCGACGGCGTAGGTGGCTCCCGCTGGGACGTGGAGCTTGACCGTCGAGGCGTCGCCGGCCCACTCGTACATGCGATAGATGAGGGCGTCGGAGTCCTCGGCCTTCTTGACCGCGGTGAGGGTGACGTTGGGGTTTTCGACCGAGGACCAGGATGCGCTGGCGGGCTGGCTTCCGGTGTGGGAGAAGACCTGCCCAGCCGTCATGGGGTCGTTCAGCTCGTAGCCGTGGCGCACGGTGAGGGACTTCTTCCAGGAGCCGATGTGCGGGTAGATGGAGTAGGTGAAGTGCTGGTGACCGCGGTCTGCATCCGGGTCGGGCCAGGTGGGAGCGCGGAGCATCGTGAGCCGAAGCTGGTTGCCGACGGCGTCGTAGCCGTACTTGGAGTCATTGAGGATGGAGAGGCCCTGCTTCTGGTCGCCGAGGTCGGCCCAGCGGAGGGCGGGGACCTCGAATTGCGCCTTCTCCCAGGAGTTGTTGCGGGTGGTGGTGCGCTCGATGGAGCCGTAGGGGATCT
>JAMFSC010000098.1 GCA_026225095.1 bacterium | reverse complement strand
TCGTCGCTAAGGTGGGCCGGAGCGCCACGGCATCCAACGTACAACCCTATACCTTCAGCGAATCTGCTCTAAGGGGTCGGGGTCCGCGTCCACCAAACCGCGGACCCCAGCCACTCCCTAACCCAGTTCTTCCATGCTGTTCACCCCGAACTTCAGATACCACGGGCTCGCAGCCTTCAGACCCTTGTTGACGTTCTCGATATTCTCGACGCCCGTCGTCTCCAGCCACGCCTTGAACGCCGCCGCGCCCTGTTTGGCATAGATTGCGATGCCGTCCTTCCAGGTCGCCCGGCCGCACAGCACGCCGTTGAACTTCGTCCCCGACTCGCCCGCCAGCTCCAGCGTCTCGATGAACACCGGGTTCGAAACACCAGCCGAAAGATAGATAAACGGCTTATGCGTCATCGCCTCCGCGTCCCGGAAGTGCTGCAGCGCCTCCGCCCGGGTGTACGCCTTCTCCCCCTTGAAGGACTTTGTACCCTCCACGTAGGTCATCTCGATCGGAACTTCGACCTTCAGCACATCGACGTTGTACCGCTCCTTGCCAAACTCCGCCATCGCGCCCGACACGATCTCCGGCTTCTTCTTGGCGTAGGCCAGCGACTTCTCGTCCCCACCGTCCGCGTCATACCCGACGAACTCCAGGAAAAAGGGGATGTCGTGATACATGCACTCGTCGCCGATCCGCTCGATCCACGCATGCTTCAGATCATTGACCGAGGTCTTCTCATAAGGCGTGTAGTAGAGCAGGATCTTGATACAGTCCGCCCCGGCTTCCTTCAGACGCCGCACACTCCAGACATCCAGCAGGTCCGGTAACCGCCCCGGCGTCGCCGAGTCATAGCCCGTCTTTTCATACGCCAGCAACAATCCCTTGCCGTTGCGGTGCCGTGACGCCTCCAGCCCATACTCCGGGTCCAGCAGAATCGCCGACGCGTGCTGCGTCAGCACCTCCGTCACCAGCGTCTTGAACTCCTCAAGGTCATGTCCATCCGCCGAGGTTCCGCGTTCCTTGGCAATCGATTTCTGCAGAGATCCGCGCTGATCCATGGCCGCGGCCGCAATCACGCCACGTTCGTCCGAGACGGCCTTCAGGCCGGCAAGCTTTCCGGGGGTAGGTTTCATCATCACTCCTAAAATTACATAAATTTTGGCAACAAGAACGGCCCTGCCGCGACCACGATCGCGCCATCGAGACTTCACCATCCTAGCCGAGCCGCGTCGATTGCGGAAAAAGTTGTACGTGGCGCAATCTTCATCAATCGTCCTGAAAAGAAATTTTCATCTGTCCCTTTTCTACAACTTTTGTCCTTTTCCCGTAACCCGAAAGTTACTAACGGTCGATAAGTGCTGTGTAAGGTGATGATCGCCAACCGCAATCGACCTTGACGTGGCCCCCGGATTCCGGCGTCACGAATACCCCCTTGCGCGTCGACCCAATCGGAGACTACCCCATGAAGCGCAACGTTCTTGCCGCTATTGCCCTCCCCTGTCTCATCTCCGGCTGCATCCCGGCTTCGAGTCTCCATGCCCAGCAGAAGACCTCCTCAGGGACGTCGTCGTCCAGCCAGGACATTTCGAACCCCGACGCCCCCCAAAGATCCAACGACGGCCCCGGAGCAGCTCCCACCGCCGCCCGCAGCGAGACCACCGAGTCCATCTCCGTCGTGACCGCAGCGCCAGTCGCCCAGTCGGACGACGCACTCACCACCAACATCTTTCGCGATCAGATCCAATCCACCGCCGGGGCCTACAGCGACATCCCCCGCTTTCTCCAGACCCTCCCCGGCGTCATGTTCGACACCGACGCCCGCAATACCTACCTCGTCAACGGCGGCAATCCACTGGAAAACCTCTACGTCGTCGACGGCGTCGAGATCCCCAACATCAATCACATCAGCACCGCCAACACCTCCGGCGGCTTCGTCTCCATGATCGACACCGACGACATCTCATCGGTCAAGTTTCACAAGATGCTCTACGGCCCGGAGTACTCCGGAGCCCTCTCCTCGGTCCTCGAGATCAAGACCCGCGACGTCGAGGAACTTGGACTTCACGGGGATGTCAGCATCGGGTACGCCGGAGCCGACCTCGTCCTCATGCGACCCCTCGGCAGACAGGGGTCAACCGTCACCGAGTTTCGCAAAAGCATCGTCAACTACGTCACCAACGACATCGGCATCGACGGAGTTCCAAAATACTGGAGCGCCCTCTCCAAAAACATCTTTGGTCTGACCTCTCACGACGTCCTGTCCGTGCTCTACCTCACGGGCAACGACTCCCTCGCCATCACCCCCAATCTCAAAGATTCCGAGGATCCGGGCTTCGTCAATACCGCCTACACCGGCAACCGCTTCACCCTCGGCACAACCTGGGAGCATCGCTTCTCGGACCTCACCATCCAGCGAGCGCAGATTGCCTTTTCTCGCGTGCGCAGCACAAGCCTCCAGACCAATGCGATCACCGGTGACTCTCTGGTCGACTCCGACACCTTCGTCGATCAGCCAGCGACCTTCAGGTACGACCTCTCCCGCATCGGCACACGCTGGAATCTACAGGCTGGCGCCAGCGGCGAGGTCCATGGGATCAACTACCAGATCCAGCAGCCCAACGGCTTCCCCAGCCCCTATTCCCGGAGCGCCACCCCGGTCAATCCCACCAACATCCATCGCGTCCTCAGCCCGCTCGACGCCGCAACCTACGGAGAACTCACCTACCACACCCCCAATGGGTTCCAGTTCAGCGCCGGAGGACGCGCGCAGCGCTTCGGATTGAACCAGGCCGAGACCTACAACCCCCGCGCCAGCCTGCGCAGCCCAAGCTTCAAGGGAGCCTTCCTCTACGGCGGAGCCGCCACCTACAGCCAACTCCCACCGATCCCCACCATGCTCGGAGCCGCCGGCAACCAGATGCTGAAGCCCATCAGCGTCACCCAGACACAGATCGGCCTCATCAAACGGACCAGCGGCGACGCCCGCATCGGCATCTCCATCTACCGCAAGCTCTACCACGACTATCCAGTCTCCACCCAGTTCGCCTCCCTCAGCCAGGCAGACATCGTCGACACCTTCGGGCTACCCTTCCTCTATCTCCCCATGATCAGCGCTGGCAGCGGCGTCGCCTCGGGAGTCGAGTTCGAATTCGCCTCGAACCCAGCCCTCCGCGCCTTCATCCAGGCCAACCTCGCCAGCCAACACGTCGATCACAAGGCCCTCGATGGCATCTCACGCCCCGCGAACTTCGACATGCCGATCCTGGGAAATATCGTCGCCGGTCTCCGCCTCACTCCAAACCAGCGTCTCACCACGCGCTTCGGCTACCACACCGGCACACCCTATACCCCGTACCTCTTCAAAGAGTCCATCAACCAGGCACGCAGCATCTACGACCTCAGCCAGATCAACACCCAGCGCGGCTCGGACTACGCCCGCCTGGACCTTCGCTACGAGGTCGATCTGTCCCTGCACCGGCGCCCCTTCGAAGTCTACGTCGGCCTGGACAACGTCCTAGACCGCCACAACTACTACCAGTACGCGTTCATCCCACACTGCCCCCAGTGCCGCGGACCCTACGAACTCACCCAGCAGGGCTTCCTTGTGGAAGGTGGCGCCACCCACCGCTTCTAACCCCGATCAGACCGCCGCCGCTAACGCCGCCCGCTGGTGTACGAACAACTCCTGGATCCCGGACTCCGCAAGATCCAGCATCCGGTCTAACTGCGCCCTGCTGTACGAATCCTTCTCCGCCGTCGCCTGCGTCTCCACCAGGCCACCGTCAGCCAGCATCACCACGTTCATGTCGACCGCCGCCCTCGAGTCCTCCTCGTAGGCCAGGTCCAGCAGCACGTGCCCATCGACGATCCCCACCGAGGTCGCCGCCACCATCTGCCGTAGCGGTGAGGTCTTCAGCGTCCCCGCCGCCACCAGTTTGTCCAGCGCCATCGCCAGCGCGACGCAAGCCCCTGTGATCGCCGCCGTCCGCGTCCCGCCATCCGCCTGCAGCACATCGCAGTCCAGAATCACTGTCCGCTCCCCCAGCGCCTTCATATCCACCACGGCCCGTAAACTGCGACCGATCAACCGTTGAATCTCGTGCGTCCGACCGCCGATCTTGCCCCGCTCCGCCTCCCGGGCTGTCCGTGTCAGCGTCGCCCGCGGCAACATCCCGTACTCCGCCGTCACCCAGCCGCGCCCCGAGTTCCGCATCCACCCTGGAACTCCCGCCTCAATCGTCGCATTGCAAAGCACCCGCGTGTTGCCCGATTCCATCAAAACCGAACCCTCCGCCGTCCCCACATAGCCAGGCGTCATGCGAATCGTGCGAAGAGTGTCGGCGGAACGGCCACCAGGTCGAAAGAGTTGAGTCAGATCGGGCCTCGATCGATTATAGTTTGGACTGGCGTCCCGGCTCATTCCCCCACCGCAACCTGAAGCCCATCCCCTCCCCCGGGCCGACTCGACCATACATCTCAATTCCCAAAACGAAGCGAAGCTATTTCCGTTTCGGGAACATATAAGTGGCGTACCGTATTTATCTCTCGTTCCCCGCGATATTTCCGGAATGAGTCCTAAAATGGGAAAACTCCCATTTCGACCATTTCTCAGGGGTCGGTGTATTGCCTTCACTCCTCAACGGGCTTACCGTTGTGTTCCACTTTGGCACTAGACGATGTCGAATTCCAAGGTTTTCTCCACTTCCCAAATGGGAAGGGAAAAGCAGCTCAGGGAGAACTTTCATGCTGGCCATTCAGAGCAACACAGCCGCCTCACCGAATCATCTTAGTTACACAGGAACATCTCGCGCAGCAGCCACCCCGACACATTCCTCCCCGTCGAAATCCCTTGCCGCCGGCTCTCCCCCGGCAAACCCTTCGCCCCCCTCAACCGATTATTTCAACCTCTTCTCATACGGGACTCCCAGCGCCACCGGCCGCCAGTTCCAGCAGGAGGTCCCCCAATGCTGAACCGCAGCGATATAGGAGACGGTGCCGGCGCACCGTCCAAGGCAACATCCACTCACCTCTCGCATCTTCCGCCGGGATCGACTGAGCCACCCCACCCAGGCAGACCGTTGGTGAATCCAGGACGATTGGAAAACGTCGCATCGGGCTCCCTCCGCAACCAGCCCCAATTCGGCACCCTCATCGGAGTCCCCGAGGCGGAATCCGTCAAACATGAGACAGACCGCCGCGAAACCTCCACAGACCCGATGCCTGCACTTCAGGTTCTGGTCGTCGACGACGACGAACCTGTCCGCCGGGCGTGCATCGAGATTGCCTCCAGCATGGGACTCAAGGCGGTCGGGGCAGGCAACGTCTTCGAGGCGCAATCCATCCTCAAACACCAGCCCATCGACCTCATCCTGCTCGACCTCAGGCTCCCGGGCCCGCAGGGTGGGCTTGAACTCCTGGAAGAGGTCAAGACCCTCCATCCTGAAACCGCCGTCGTCGTCATGACAGCGTTCGCTACCGTCAGTTCCGCCGTCGAGGCGATGCGTATCGGTGCAGGAGACTACCTCACCAAGCCGTTTGCCCTCGAAGAGCTCACCGCCGTCCTCGATCGCGCCGGCCAGAGACGCCACTTCGACCTCGAAAGTCGCACCCTGCGCGAGCGCCTCCGCACCTCCAGGGGCATGGGAAATATCGTCGGAAAATCCCCGGAGATGGAGAAGCTCTACCGCATCCTCTCCAAGGTCGCCAACTCCACCCATCCCGTGCTCATCCTGGGAGAGACCGGAACCGGCAAGGAGCTCGTCGCACGTTCCATTCACTTCAGCGGCCCCCAAGCGGCCAAGCCATTCGTTCCCGTAGACTGCGGATCCCTCGTCCCATCCCTCGTCGAGAGCGAGCTCTTCGGATACGTCCGCGGAGCCTTCCCCGGCGCGACCAAGGCCAAGGAGGGCCTCCTCGCCTCCGCCGAGGGAGGAACCGTCTTCCTCGACGAGATCGCCGAACTTCCGCTCGAACTCCAGGCCAAGCTCCTCCGCGCCCTGCAGGAAAAGGAGGTGCGGCCGGTCGGAGCTACCTATACCATTCCCATCTCCGCCCGCGTCCTCGCCGCCAGCAACCGCGATCTCTCGACCATGGTCGAACAGGGAAGATTTCGCAAGGATCTTTACTTCCGTCTCAACGTCGTCAACCTCAAGATTCCACCCCTCCGCGAACGCCGGGACGACATCGCGCTCCTCGCCATGCACTTCCTCGATCGCATCCAGCGCGAGACCAACGTCGCCCACACCTTCTCCGACGACGCCCTCCGCACCATGGTCAAGTACGATTGGCCCGGCAACGTGCGCGAGCTCGAAAACGCCATCGAGCGAGCCTGCGCCCTCTCTTCCGGACCAACACTCCATATGGGCGATCTTCCCACCCAGCTCCAGGACTTCCGCATGCATGGCCGCCGCGAAATCGGCGCCCAGACCGCACGCGACGCTCCCCGTCCCCTCACCGCCGAAAAGATGGTCGCGCCCGCATCCGACACCATTGTCTCCATCGCGGAGATGGAGAAGCAGGCCATCCTGGGCACCATCCGTCAACTCAAGGGAGACAAGCTCATGGCCGCCAAGCTCCTCGGAATCGGCAAGACGACCCTCTATCGCAAGCTGAAGGAGTACGGAATTCCGGAGGGTGGTGAGTTGGATGTGTAACCGGCGAATGTTCCATTTCTGTTTCGTCGGTGTGTACTTTCGGTACGCAACACCGACATCCGCGCAAAAGTTTCCCTATTTGGCGTAGGATATTTTCCACGTGCGGGCGCACGGTTTCAAACCGGGAAGTGTCGGAAGTTTCCACACGATTGGCGCTGATATAGAGAAGGAGACAGGCCATGGAAAAATGTGTGCTATTAGTTTCGACGATGAAGGACGCTAAAGAGGGCGCGGCCCTCATCGCGGAGCAACTCGGTTTGCCGGTAGATGTCGCACCCGGTCGCAGAGAAGCCCTCACCGCATTGCGACACTCCGAATTCGCCGTCGTCGTCATCGAAGAGAACCTCGCTGAGAGCGACGCAGAATGGGCCAACCTGGTCTGGCAGCATGCCGGGCTGGCGATTCCCATGGAAGTCAACTTTTCCATCACCGCCCGCAGCCGCCTCATCCGGGAGATTCGTGCCGCGCTCTCGAGGCGCCAGCAGCAAACCGAATTAGCCCGAAGAGAGGCATCCCGAACGATCGGAAACGAACTCAAGGGATCCGTCACAGGGCTTCTCCTCCAGACGCAGCTCACCCAGCGTTCTCGTGGAGTTCCCCCCGAACTCGCACCCAAACTGCAACATCTCGTCGAACTCGCGACCGAGATCCGGGAGCGTCTTCAACAAGATATGCACTGATCTTCCCGAAGTCTCCGAATAGCACCAACAATCCTGAGTACTCCTTCTTTCATGGAGACGCCACCTCAACGCGGGCGTCTCCATTTTTTCTCTCCATTCGACTGCTTCGACAGATCACCTTCCGCCCCGGGGCATCGTCCCGAGGTTTGCTATCCTTGATGAAACCACAAGTACATCCAATCCCCGGCTTTGAACTACGCAGGACCGGCGAACCAACCAAGGTGGAAATTCCAGATGGCAGATGAGTTGAAGGTCGTTCCCGAAGCGGGCGAAGTAACCGCCCCGATCGCCGCAGCACCGGCACCCGCAGTCAAAATCACCGTTCGTCCCAACGGCCCTTTCCGTGTTGAGGGCCCCATCTCACTCGTCGACGTCAACGGCCAGGAGTGGGATCTCACCGGCAAGCCCGCCATCTCCCTCTGCCGTTGCGGCCTGTCATCCAAACGGCCCTTCTGCGACGGAACCCATGGCCGCGAAGGCTGGAAGTGCGATGCCAGCCCCATCCCTGCCATCCCCGTCGCCCAGGGTTAGTCCCCACGAATAGAGCTGCGCAACTCTCCCTCGAGGTTCAATCTTGCCCCTCCGTAACGCTTGCAAGCTGATTCCCGTCTTCGCCCTGGCCTGCGTCTCCTGCACCCCGATCCGGGCGCAGGAGACACGGCCCGCTGACCCTGCCGCGATCAGCCTTCCGGCCGGCACTCTGGCCGGGTACGTCGGTCAGTACCGCAACGCGGAGGAGCCCGACGTCGTCGAGTCCGTCTCGCTCGCCAGCGGCAGGCTCTCCATCGAGGGAGAGCGCTCCCCCCGGCTCGAGCTCAGCGCCGAGTCGCCCGATCACTTCTTCGTACCCGGCGAATCCGTCACCCTCGTCTTCGAACGCGACGCGACCTGCAAGATCACCAGCCTATCCACCAGGTTTGGGGCATCCGGCCCGGCCCACACCATGGTCCGCACCTCCGACCAGCCCGCCCCCCTCAACCA
Source organism: bacterium (assembly GCA_026225095.1). Classification (GTDB taxonomy): domain Bacteria; phylum Acidobacteriota; class Terriglobia; order Terriglobales; family Acidobacteriaceae; genus Edaphobacter. The sequence continues at coordinate 193 of JAMFSC010000098.1, read as the reverse complement.
CTTCCGCGACTACACCCGCACGGACGCCATGATCCCCATGCGCGACGGCATCAAACTCCACGTCGTCATCCTCCGCCCCACCGTCTCCGAGACCTCCGGAGAGCCCCGCCCCTTCCTCCTTCACCGCACCCCCTCCCGCGTCGACGGATACTCCCCGTCCTTCGTCAACGCCGGCAAGCCAGAACTCGCCGCC